>JAICGY010000288.1 GCA_025922915.1 Candidatus Methylomirabilota bacterium
GACTACGACGACGACGACGAGGAATAGCGTGCGGAGGGGACTGACGGTCGTCGCCGCCGGCCTCCTCGTCTACGCGGCCGTGACCGGACTCTTCGTGGCCGCCATGGCGGGCGCCCTGCGGGGCGGCGACGGCGGCGCCGCGCTGTTCGGGCCCCGCGTCGCGATCGTCGAGCTCGAGGGCGTCATCATCGACGCCGAGGACGTGCTCCGGGAGCTTCGCGCCCACCGGGACAACCCGCTCGTCCGCGCCGTCGTCATGCGCATCAACAGCCCGGGCGGCGTGGTCGGTCCCACCCAGGAGGTCCACGACGCGCTCCTGCGCGTGCGCGAGGCGGGCAAGCCGGTGGTGGCCTCCCTCGGCGCCGTCGCCGCCTCCGGCGGCTACTACATCGCGGTTGCCGCCGACGAGATCTACGCCAACGCCGGGACGATCACGGGATCGATCGGCGTCATCATGCAGCTGGCCAACTTCGAGCAGCTGATGAAGAAGGTCGGCGTCGACTACGTGGTCGTGAAGGCGGGCCGCTTCAAGGACGTGGGCAACGTCGGGCGGCCGATGACGCCCGAGGAGCGGCGCGTGCTGCAGGCGCTCCTCGACGACGTGCACGCCCAGTTCGTGGCTGCGGTGGCGGCCGGGCGCAATCTGAAGCCCGACGAGGTGCTGCGCTTCGCCGACGGCCGGGTGTTCTCGGGCGCGCAGGCGAAGGCGCTCGGCATGGTCGATGCGCTCGGCGGCCTGGAGGACGCGGTGACCGCCGCCGCCCTGCGGGCGGGGCTGCCGACGCCCCCCGCGGTGATCCGCCCGCGGCGACGGTTCTCGATCACCGACCTGCTGGGCAGCCAGCTCGGGCTCGACCTGGCCGGACTGGCGCTGAGGCCGGCGCTGCCGGCGGTGAAGACGCCCCTCTACCTCATGGATTGACCCCGCGGGGAGACGGCCGGCGCCCGCCGCGCCGGCGGCCCGGAGGTCGTGTCCGCTAACCCCTTGCGGCGGTTGACATTCTCGACCCCGACGTGCTAGCGTGCCCTCGGGTTTTCGAGGCGCGCCCACGGGGGCGCTCGTCAACGGGGGAAGGGCCGGGGTGGGACGACGATGACCAAAGCCGAGCTGATCGACGAGGTCTCGAAGGTCACGAATCTGACCAAGAAGGAGACCGAGACGATCGTCAACACGATCTTCGACAACATCACCGATGCCCTGGGCAAGGGCGACAAGGTGGAGCTGCGGGGCTTCGGGAGCTTCCGCATCCGCCGCCGCAACTCCCGCAAGGGGCGCAACCCCAAGACCGGCTCCGCCGTCGACGTTCCCGAGAAGCGCGTCCCGTTCTTCAAGGTCGGCAAGCGGCTGCGCGAGCTCGTCAACACGTGAGGCCGGCCGAGGCGTAGTGGAGCGCCTCTGGGCGCCGTGGCGGATGGCCTGGATCGGCGGTTCCGGCCCTCCGGCCGCCTGCGTCTTCTGCCGCGCGCATGACGGCCGCGACGACCGCGCGGCGCTGCTGCTGGCGCGCGGCCCGCACGCCTTCCTGATCCTCAACGCCTATCCCTACGCGCCGGGGCACGTGATGGCCGTCCTCAACCGGCACGTCGGGACCCTCACCGCGGCGCCGCCCGAGGAGCTGGCCGACGCCATGCGGCTCGTGCAGCGAGCGGTGACGGCCCTGCGCGACGAGTACGGCGCCGAGGGGTTCAACATCGGCCTGAACGAGGGCCGCGTCGCCGGGGCCGGCATCGCGGACCACCTGCACGTGCACGTCGTGCCGCGCTGGAGCGGCGATCACAACTTCGTGACGGTGCTCGGCGAAACGCGCGTGCTGCCCGAGACGCTCGACGACACGTGGGGACGGCTGAAGGGCCGGCTCGGTGACTGACGCGACGGCGACGCCGATGATGACGCAGTACCGGGAGCTGAAGCGCCGGTTCCCGGACCACCTGCTGCTCTTCCGCCTGGGCGACTTCTACGAGCTGTTCCTGGAGGATGCCGAGCTGGGCGCCCGCCTGCTCGGGATCACGCTGACCCAGCGCCAGGGCGCCCCCATGGCGGGCATCCCGCACCACGCCGCCGAGGGCTACATCGCCCGGCTGGTGCAGGCGGGACAGAAGATCGCGATCTGCGAGCAGATGGAAGCCCCGGGCAAGGGCAAGAAGCTCCTGCGGCGCGAGGTCGTGCGCGTCGTCACGCCGGGGACGCTGACGGACACGCAGTACCTGGCGGGCGGCGCCAACAACTATCTGCTGGCCCTCGCCCGCGCCGGGGCGGCGACCGGCGTCGCCCTGCTCGACGTCTCGACCGGCGACTTCTGGGTCGGCGAGGACGGCCCCGGCGAGGACGCCGTGGTCGCGGCGGCGCTCCTGCGCCGCCCCGCGGAGGTGCTCCTGCCCGACACGCTGCGCGCGAGTCCCGAGCTGCTGGGACGGCTGCAGGCGGCCGGGGCCGCGCTCACCTTCGCGACCGCGCCGGCCGGCGGCGCCCGGCGCGCGGCGGCGGAGCTCGCCGCGCACTTCGGCGTCGCCACGCTCGACGCCTTCGGCGTGGGCGATCTGACCGCCGGCCTCGAGGCGGCCGCCGCCGCCCTCGGCTACCTCCGCTCCACGCAGGGCGATCGCCTGGGTCACCTGACGCGTCTGGCGCGGCTGACGCCGGCCGACTGCCTGGCGCTCGACGAGACCGCGGTCCGCACGCTGGAGCTGCTGGAGGCGAGCGACGGCACGCTGCGCAGCTCGCTCGTCGGGATCCTCGACGAGACGCTGACCCCGATGGGCGCGCGGCTGCTGCGGCAGTGGCTGCTCCAGCCGCTGCTCGACCCCGCGGCGATCGCGGCCCGCCACGAGGCGGTGGCGGCCCTCGTCGAGGCGCCCGAGACGCGGGCGGCGCTGCGGGCCCTCCTCCGCCGCGTGGGTGACGTCGCGCGCCTCACGAGCCGGGCCACCCTGGGCCAGGCGCACGCGCGCGACCTCGTCGGGCTGCGCGCCTGTCTCGAACCCCTGGCCGTGCTCCGCGAGGCGTCGGCGTCCCTGGCCGCCCCGCTGCTCGCGGGGGCCCGCGCCGGGCTCGTCGACCTCGCCGACCTCCGCGCGACGCTGCAGGCCGCCCTCGTCGACGAGCCGCCCCCGACCCTCCAGGACGGCGGCGTCATCCGCGAGACGTGGAGCGAGTCGCTGTCCACGCTCGTCCGCGATGCGGCCGAGGCGCGGCGGTGGATCGCGGGGCTCGAGGAGCGCGAGCGGGCGCGCACCGGCATCAACGGGCTGCGCGTCCGGTTCAACCGCGTGTTCGGCTACGGCATCGAGGTGGCGCGCGCGCAGGCCGGGCGGGTGCCGCCGGAGTACGAGCGCCGCCAGACGCTCACGGGCGCCGAGCGCTTCGTCACGCCCGAGCTGAAGGAGTACGAGGCGAAGGTGCTCGGGGCCGAGGAGCGCCGCCGGCGGCTCGAGATCGAGCTGTTCGACGACGTCCGCCGGCGCGTTGCCGCGCGCGCCGCCGACCTGCTGCAGACGGCCCGGGCGGCGGCGGTGATCGACGTCCTGGCCGCGCTGGCCGAGGTCGCCCACCAGCGCGGTCACGTCCGGCCCGTGGTCGACGCCGGAGATCGGCTGGAGATCGAGGAGGGGCGGCACCCGGTGCTGGAGGCGCGCGCCGGCGAGCGCGTCACGCCCAACGACCTCGCCCTCGACGGCGAGGCCCGCGTCGTGATCCTCACCGGGCCCAACATGGCGGGGAAGTCCGTCTACCTGCGCCAGACCGGGCACATCGTGCTCCTCGCGCAGATGGGGGCCTTCGTCCCCGCGCGCGCCGCCCGCATCGGCGTGGTCGACCGGCTGTTCACCCGGGTCGGCGCGCAGGACAACCTCGCCCGCGGGCAGTCCACGTTCCTGGTCGAGATGGTGGAGACGGCGGCGATCCTCAACAACCTGTCGCCGCGCAGCCTCGTGCTGCTCGACGAGGTGGGCCGCGGCACCTCGACCTTCGACGGGCTCGCGATCGCCTGGGCGGTGGCCGAGGAGCTGCACGACTCCGCGCGCCGCCCGAAGGTGCTCTTCGCCACTCACTTCCACGAGCTGACGCAGCTGGCCGCGCGGCTGCCCGCCGTGCGCAACTTCCACGTCGCGGTGCGCGAGTGGAACGACGAGATCGTCTTCCTGCACAAGGTCCAGCCCGGCGGCACCGACCGCAGCTACGGCATCCAGGTCGCGCGGCTCGCCGGGCTGCCGCCGTCCGCGATCGCGCGGGCCCGCGCCCTCCTCGCGCGCCTGGAGGAGCAGGGGCAGGCGGGTGTCGACGCGCGGGACGCCGTCCAGCTCGGGCTCTTCGCGCCGCCACCCGACCCCGTGGCCGAGGAGCTCGCGCGCATCGACCTGACTCATCTCACGCCGATCGAGGCGCTCAACCTGCTCGCCAAGTGGCAGCAGCGGATCCGGCGCTGAGCCCGCGCCCGACCGACGCCGCGGCGCGCATCCGGCGGCTGCCCGACCAGGTCGTCAACAAGATCGCCGCGGGCGAGGTGATCGAGCGGCCCGCGTCCGTCGTGAAGGAGCTGGTCGAGAACGCACTGGACGCCGGCGCCACCGCCGTGACGGTGGACCTCCGCGAGGGCGGCGCCGTCCTCGTCCGCGTCGCCGACGACGGGCACGGCATCGCCGCGGCGGAGCTGCCGCTGGCCCTCGAGCGGCACGCGACGTCGAAGCTCGCGGGGGAGGACGACCTGGCGGCGATCCTCACCCTCGGCTTCCGCGGGGAGGCCCTCGCCGCGATCTGCGCCGTCGCGCGGTTCACCGTGACCAGCCGGGCGCGCGGCGCCGTCGCCGGGCTGAGGATCGCCGGCGAGGGGGGCACGATCGTGCAGCGGCTGGAGGTGCCGGGGGAGCCCGGGACGACGGTGGAGGTCCGCGACCTCTTCTTCAACACCCCGGCCCGGCTCAAGTTCTTGAAGTCCGCCGCCACGGAGGTCGGCGCCGCGCTGCGGGCGCTCACCCCGCTGGCGCTCGCCCACCCGGCGGTCCAGCTGCGCGCGACGCACGACGGGCGGGCGGTGCTGACGGCACCGGCGGCGGCGGGTCTCCGTGACCGCATCGGCGCGCTCTGGGGATGGCCGGCCGCCGGCCGCCTGCTGCCGGTGTCGCGCGACGAGCACGGGGTGCGCGTGGAGGGATGGGCGAGCCC
>JAICGY010000289.1 GCA_025922915.1 Candidatus Methylomirabilota bacterium
CATCAAGCTGCGGATGAAGGTGCTGTTCCTGAGCCTCGAGATGTCGGCCCAGCAGCTCGTGCAGCGCATGCTCTCCTCGGAGGGCAAGGTGGACTCGCTGGCCGTGCGCACGGGACGGCTGCAGGCGCAGGACTGGCACCGGCTGACCGCGGCCGCCGGGCGGATGAGCGAGGCGCCCATCTTCATCGACGACAGCGCGGGGCTCTCCGTCCTCGAGGTGCGCGCCAAGGCCCGCCGCATGAAGGCGGAGCACGGCCTCGACCTGGTCATCGTCGACTACCTGCAGCTCATGCGCGGCCGCAGCAACCTCGACAACCGCCAGCAGGAGATCTCGGAGATCTCGCGCTCGCTGAAGGCGCTCGCCAAGGAGCTGAGCGTTCCCGTCGTCGCGCTCTCCCAGCTCTCGCGCGCCATCGAGACGCGCGGCGACAACACCCCGCGCCTGAGCGACCTCCGCGAATGCGTCACGGGCGACACGCTCGTCTGGCTGGCCAACGGCACTCGTGCGCCCGTGCGCGACCTCGTCGACACGGCGCCCGCGGTGCTGGCCCTGTCGCCCGAGGAGCGGATCGTCCCGGCCAAGACCGAGCGGGTGTGGTGCGTGGGCCGGCGCGCGCTGCTCACCGTCCGGCTGGCCAGCGGGCGGTCGATCCGGGCCACCGCGCAGCACCGGCTCTACTCCGCCCGCGGGTGGACGACGATCGACACGCTGCGGTCCGGCGACCGGCTCGCGATCGCCCGGAGCCGGTCCCGGTCGCCGTCGAACGCGCGGTGGGTGGAGCGGGGGGACCTCGGCCTAGAGCTCGCGTGGGATGCGATCGTCGCCATCGAGCCGGGAGGCGAGGAGGAGGTGTTCGACCTCACCGTGCCCGGCCCGGCGTCCTGGCTGGCGGACGGCATCGTGAGCCACAACAGCGGCGCCCTCGAGCAGGATGCGGACGTCATCATGTTCCTCCACCGGCCGTCGTTCTACGCCAAGGACGCGCAGGAGGAGGACATCCGCAAGACGGCGGAGGTCCACATCGGCAAGCAGCGCAACGGCCCGACCGGCAAGATCGAGGTCGCCTTCCTCTCGCAGTACGCCCGCTTCGAGAACCTGGCCGTCGGCGAGCGCCAGTTCGAGCCGTTCTGACCTCGAGCCGTTCTGACCGGGGGCCCGGGCCCCGGCCGTAGAATGACCCCGTGCGGCTCTATCGGCTGAAGCGCCTCTTCGTCGGCATGCCGCTCCCGACCGCCCAGGCGAGGCACGAGCGGCTGTCCAAGACGAGCGGCCTCGCCATCTTCGCCTCCGACAACCTCTCCTCGGTCGCCTACGCCACCGAGGAGGTGCTGCGCGTGCTCCTCATCGCCGGCACCGGCGCGCTCGCGCTGTCGGTGCCCATCGCGGGCGCCATCGCGGTCGTCATCGCGATCGTCATCTACTCGTACCGCCAGACGATCCTGGCCTACCCGCAGGGCGCCAGCGACTACATCGTGGCCAAGGACAACATGGGCACCCTCGCCGGCCTCACCGCCGGGGGCGCGCTCCTCATCGACTACACGCTCACCGTCGCCGTCAGCGTCTCGGCCGGCATCGCCGCCATCACCTCGGCGTTCCCGGTCCTCTTCCCGGTGCGGGTGCTGCTGTGCATCGCGGCCATCGCCCTCATCGCGGTGGGCAACCTGCGCGGCCTGCGGGAGTCGGGGCGGCTCTTCGCCCTGCCGTCGTATCTCTTCATCGGCGGGTTCGGCCTGCTCCTCGCGGTCGGCTTCTTCCGGTACGGCGTGTCCGGCGCGCCCCCCGCCACGCCGGCGGAGGCGGTGGCGCCGCTCGGCCCGCTCACGGCGTTCCTGGTGCTGCGGGCGTTCGCCTCCGGCGCGGTGGCGCTGACGGGCATCGAGGCGGTCGCGGACGGCGTCACCGCGTTCAAGCCGCCGGAGGTCCACAACGCCCGCACCGTCCTCGCCGTCCTGGGCGGCATCATGATCACCCTGTTCGTCGGGGTGACCGCGCTCGCCGCGCTCTACGACGTGGTACCGCGCGAGGAGGAGACGGTCGTCTCGCAGCTCGCGTGGGCGGTGTTCGCGGGGGGGCCGCTCTACTACTTCGTCCAGACGGTGTCGATGCTCATCCTGATCCTCGCCGCCAACACCGCCTTCGCCGACTTCCCCCGCCTGGCGTTCTTCATGGCCCGCGACGGCTTCCTGCCCCGGCAGTTCGGCAATCGCGGGGACCGGCTCGTGTTCTCCAACGGCGTCCTCATCCTCGCCTTCGTCGCCATCGCGCTCGTGGTCATCTTCCGCGGCAGCACCCACGCCCTCATCCCGCTCTACGCGGTCGGCGTCTTCACCTCGTTCACGCTGTCGCAGTCCAGCATGGTGCGGCGCTGGCTGCGGCTCCGGCCGGCGGGGTGGTGGTGGCGGGCGACCATCAACGGGGTCGGCGCCGTCACGACGGCCACCGTCCTGGTCGTGGTGGCGGTCACCAAGTTCGTGGACGGCGCCTGGATCGTCGTCCTGCTCCTGGGCGGGCTCATTGCGATGTTCCGCGCGATCCGGGGCCACTACGGCGCGGTGGCGCGGCAGCTGTCGCTCGACGGGATGGAGCCGCCGCTCCCGGTGACGAGCACCGTGCTCGTCCTCGTGGGGGACATGCACCGGGGCGTGGTGCACGCGCTGCTGTACGCCCGCTCGCTCTCGCCGTCGGCCAAGGCGGTGTTCGTGGAGACGGATCCGGAGCGGACGCGGCGGCTGGAGGAGAAGTGGGGCAAGTGGGGGATGGGGGTGCCGCTCGTGGTGCTGACCTCCCCGTATCGGTCCCTGCTCGGCCCGCTCCTCGAGTACATCGACCACCTGCGGGCGCAGGGCCCGAACCACATCGTCACCCTCGTGCTGCCGGAGTTCATCCCCGCGCGCTGGTGGCAGCAGCTGCTCCACAACCAGACGGCGCTCCTCATCAAGGGCGCCATGCTGTTCCGCCGCAACGTCGTGGTCACCGACGTGCCCTACCACCTCAAGCATTGATCTGGATGGGGGCTCCGGGCGCCACCAAGCCCCCGACGCTCGCAACCGCTCCGGCGGAGCCGTGGCGGTGCTCGTTATCGGCCCCCCGGCCCCTGCTCGGGGCACTCCCGGCGGGGCACCCGCGAAGGGACGTGCCGATCGAGTCTGGTACACTTGACCGCCGCGTGGCCTGCCCATGAACATCCTTCTCGCCGTCGACGGTCCGCTCGACGTGCGCGCGACGCTCGCGCGGTTCCGGCTCTGGGGAGAGGACCCTGCGAACCGCCTCGACGGCGACGTCCTCCGGCGCGTCCTGCGGTTCGAGGGGCAGCTCTTCCCGTACGAGGTCCGCTGGCGGGGGCCGGTCGAGGACGTCCGGCTCGCCGTCCACGTGCCGGCGACGCGCGACCCGGCCGTCGCCGCCGCGGTGACGGCCGAGGTCCGCCGCATCTTCGGCCTGGACTTCGACCTGCCCGGCTTCTATCGCGCGGCCAAGGCCGATCCCGTCCTGGCCGGCCTCGTCGAGCCGCTCCACGGCCTGCGGCCCTCGGTGGCGCCCGCGCCGCTCGAGATGCTCGTGCACTCCATCACCGCCCAGCAGGTGAACCTGGCCTTCGCGTTCGCCTGCCGGGCGCGCCTGGTGCGGCGGTACGGCACCCCCGTCGCGATCGACGGCGTCACCGTCTGGGCCTTCCCCGACGCGCCGACGCTGGCGCGCGCCCGGCTGCCGGCGCTGCGCGCCATGCAGTACTCGACGCGCAAGGCCGAGTACATCCGGGACCTGGCGCGCGCCGTCGCGGCAGGGGCCCTCGACCTCGAGGCGCTCGCCGCCGCGCCCAGCGCCACGGTCGTCACCACGCTCACCACGCTGCGCGGCCTCGGGCGGTGGACCGCGGACTGGTTCCTGGCGCGCGGGTGCGGGCGCGGCGACGTCTGCCCGGCCGGTGACCTCGCCGTCCGCAAGGCGTTCGACCGGTTCTACGGCCGCGGCCGCACGCTGAGCGAGCTCGCCATCCGCCGGCGCGCGCGGGGCTGGGGCGAGCACCAGAATCTCGCGGTGCACTACCTGCTGGCGGCGCTCCGCCTGGACCAGCGCGCGGTCGGAGGCGGGACCTGAGCCGGCTGCTGCCGATCCTCGGCCAGGGAGATCCGAACCGGCCCCGGGACATCCACCTCGTGGGCCGGTACGCGCTCGGCGTGGACTGGGAGGACGGCCACGGGTCGATCTTCCCCTTCGAGCACCTGCGGCGCGCCTGCCGCTGCGAGGCCTGCACGTCGGCGGGCCCGGCGGCGGCGGTGGAGACCCGGCCGCGGGAGATCGCGCGGCTGCCCGATGCCGTCAAGATCACGTGGGTGGACGGGCACGAGACCCTCCACCCGCACCCGGCCCTGCGCGCGCTCTGCGGCTGCGCCTCGTGCACGGGCGGCCACTGATGGACGAGCGCCGGCGGCGGCGGGTCCTGGTCGGGGTCATGCTGTCGGTCTTCCTGGCCGCCATGGAGTCGACGGTGGTCGCCACCGCCATGCCGACCGTCGTCGCGAGCCTCGGCGGCCTCGAGATCTACGCCTGGGTGTTCTCGGGCTTCCTGCTGACCTCCACCGTCACCATGCCGGTGTGGGGGCGGCTGTCGGACATCCTCGGGCGCCGCTCGACGTTCCTCGGCGGCCTCGTGGTGTTCATGGCTGGGTCGGCGCTCTCGGGGCTCGCCGCCGACATGGGCCAGCTCATCGCCTTCCGGATGCTGCAGGGCCTCGGCGCCGGCTCGCTCATGACCATCGGCATGACGATCGTCGGCGAGCTGTTCGGGCTCGAGCGGCGGGCCCGGATGCAGGGCTACATCTCCGGGGTATGGGGCCTCGCGTCGCTCTGCGGGCCGCTGGTGGGCGGCCTCCTCACCGACCACGTCTCCTGGCGCTGGGTCTTCTACATCAACCTGCCGTTCGGGGCTGCCGCCATGGTGCTGCTGGCCGGCGCGCTGGACGCCCGGCCGGGCCCGGCCCGGTCCCGCACGCTCGACTACCGGGGCTTCGCGCTGTTCGCGGCCGGCGTCTCCGCGCTGCTCGTCGGCGTGCTGGAGGCGGGCCGGGTGGGCGCGTGGACGGGTTTCGGCGTGGTGGCGCCGCTCGTGGTGGCGGCGGCCATGCTTCCCGCGTTCGTGGTGACCGAGCGGC
>JAICGY010000290.1 GCA_025922915.1 Candidatus Methylomirabilota bacterium
ACGATCAGCAGACGCGCTACGAGGCCGTCGGCCCCATCGAGACGCTGCCCGGCGGCCTCGGCATCGTCAAGGAGTTCGAGTATCTCCGCACGCACACGACGCGGGCGACCAAGGCGACCTGCGCGGGCCCCTTGACGTTCGGATCCCGGATCCATCCCGGCACCCGGTACGCCTCGGTGGTCGACGTGGCCGAACGGTTCGCCGAGGTGATCAACGCCGAGCTGAAGGGGCTGGTCGCCGCCGGCGCCACCTGGATCCAGCTCGACGAGCCGGCGCGCGGCAACGTGTCCGGCACGGAGATGGCCCGGCTCTTCAACCGGGCCACGGACGGCGTGAAGGCCCGGCTCGGCTTCCACATCTGCTTCGGCAACCGGTTCGGCCGCTCGCGCTTCCCGCGCACGTACACGCCGTACTTCCCGGGCGTGCTGGAGGCGCGGGCCGACCAGTTCGTGCTGGAGTTCGCCAGCCGCGAGCTGGCCGAGCTCGAGCTCTGGCAGAAGTACGGCACCGGCCGCGAGCTGGGAGCCGGCGTGGTGGACGTCAAGGGCTTCCAGGAGGAGACGGCCGAGAGCGTGGCGGCGCGCATCCGGCGCGTGCTCCAGGTGTGCCCGCCCGAGAAGCTCACGCTCAATCCCGACTGCGGCTTCGGATGGTCACCGCGCGCCATGTGCAACCAGAAGCTGCGCGGGCTCGCGGCCGGCGCCGCGCTCGTCCGGAAGGAGCTGGCCGGGCGCTGAGCGGCGGGCGGCGCCGCCGCACGGCCGCCGCGCGCGATGGTAGACTCCACCCCGTGACGCTGCCGCTGGACGGTCTCGTCGTCGCCGACCTCACGCAGAACGTCGCTGGCCCGTTCTGTACCCAGATCCTGGGCGACATGGGCGCCGAGGTCGTCAAGATCGAGCGCCCGGGGCGCGGCGACGACGCCCGCGCCTGGGGGCCGCCGTGGTGGGGCGACGAGAGCGCGACGTTCATGGCGTTCAACCGCAACAAGCGCAGCCTCGCGCTCGACCTCAAGCGCGACGGCGGCCTCGAGGTCCTCCGCCGGCTCGTCGCCCGGGCCGACGTCTTCGTGCAGAGCCTGCGCGCCGGCGCCAGCGCGGAGCTCGGCCTCGACTTCGCCGGCGCCACCCGCCTGAACGGCCGGCTCGTCTACTGCTCGATCACGGCCTTCGGCGACCGCGGCCCCCTGGCGCACCTGCCCGGCTACGACCCGCTGATGCAGGCGTACGGCGGGCTGATGTCGGTCAACGGCCATCCCGGCCAGGAGCCGGCGCGGGTGGGCACCTCGATCGTCGACATGTCCACGGGGATGTGGGCGGCCCTCGCCATCGTGGCGGCGCTGCGCCAGCGCGACGCCGCCGGCCGGGCGGTCGAGGTCACCACGGCCCTGTTCGAGAGCGCGCTGATGTGGGTCTCGTATCACGCGATGGGCCACCTGGGGAGCGGCGAGGTGCCGCAGCCGCAGGGCTCGGGCACCGCCATGATCGCGCCCTACCAGGCCTTCCCCACCGCCGACGGCTGGGCGATGATCGGGGCGGCCTCCGACGCGCTGTTCGCGCGGCTCGCCGGCGCCCTCGACCTCCCGGAGCTGGTGCACGATCCGCGCTTCGCCGACAACCCGTCCCGGGTGGCCCATCGCGCTGCGCTCGTCGAGACGCTCTCGGCGCGCACCCGGGGCTGGAAGACGGCCGACCTGCTGGACCGGCTGCACCGGGCCGGCGTGCCGGGCTCCCCGATGCTGACCGTCGACCAGGTGCTGCAGGAGCCGCAGACGGCCGCGAGCGGGATGCTGGTGGCGGCGGCCCATCCCCGGCTGCCCGGATACCGGTCGGTCGGGCTGCCGATCCGGTGGGACGGGCGCCGGCCCGGCGTGCGCCGCGTGCCGCCCCTGCTCGGGGAGCACACGACCGACGTCCTCACCTGGCTCGGCTACACGCTCGACGACGTGCGCAGCCTCAAGGCGCGCGGGCTGGCGGGATGACCTACCGCCACCTCCTCGTGGAGCGCTCGCCCGATCGGCACGTCGTCACCGTCACGCTCGACCGGCCGCAGCAGATGAACGCGATGAACACGGCGATGGGGGAAGACCTGCTCGCCTGCTTCACCGCGCTCGCGGGGGACGCGGAGGCGCGCGCCGTCGTCTTCACGGGCGCGGGTGATCGCGCCTTCTGCGCCGGCGGCGACCTCAAGGAGCGCAACGAGATGACCGACGAGGCCTGGCGCGCCCAGCACGTCGTCTTCGAGCAGGCCGCCCTGCGCGTGCTGCGCTGCCCGGTCCCGGTCATCGCCGCCGTCGACGGGTTCGCGCTGGCCGGCGGCTGCGAGCTGGCCCTCCTCGCCGACTTCATCGTCGCGGGAGCGACGGCCGTCTTCGGCATGCCGGAGACCACGCTCGGGATCTTCCCCGGCATCGGCGGCACCCAGCTCCTGCCCCGCATCGTCGGGAGCCCGCTCGCCAAGGAGCTCATCTTCACCGGGCGGCGCATCGCGGCGGAGGAGGCGAAGGCCGCCGGGCTCGTGAACCACCTGGTCCCGGCCGGGCAGGCGCGCGCGAAGGCCCGCGAGATCGCCGAGACCATCGCCGGCAACGGCCCCATCGCCGTGCGCCAGGCCAAGAAGGCGATCGCCTACGGCGCGGAGACCGATCTCGAGACCGCGATGATCCTGGCCATCGAGGCCTACAACGCGACGGTGGTCACCGAGGACCGCCTGGAAGGCGTGCGCGCCTTCAACGAGAAGCGCCGGCCCCGCTTCACGGGCCGCTGACGGGGGACGACATGGTCGCGATCAACCTCGGCCTCACCGACGAGCAGCGCGCCCTCAAGGCCGGCGTCGCGGAGATCTGCAAGCGCTATCCGGGCGAGTACTGGCGCGACCTGGACGCCCGGCGCGAGTACCCGGAGGCGTTCGTCACCGAGCTGACCGGGGCCGGCTACCTGGCCTGCCTGATCCCCCAGGAGTACGGGGGCGCCGGCCTCGGCGTCGCCGAGGCCGCGCTCATCCTCGAGACGATCCACGCCTCCGGGGGCAGCGCCTCGGCCTGCCACGCGCAGATGTACATCATGGGCACGGTCCTGCGCCACGGCAGCGAGGCGCAGAAGCGCCAGTACCTGCCGCGGATCGCCTCCGGCGACCTCCGGCTCCAGGCGTTCGGCGTGACGGAGCCGGACGCCGGCTCGGACACCACGCAGCTGAAGACGACCGCGGTGCGCACGGGCGACCGCTACGTCGTGAACGGCCGCAAGATGTTCATCTCGCGGGCGCTGCAGTCCGACCTCATGCTGCTGCTCGCGCGCACGACGCCCGCGGACCAGGTGAAGCGCCGGACGGACGGCCTCAGCGTCTTCCTCGTGGACATCCGCGGGCTCAAGGGGCTGGAGATCCGGCCGCTCCGGATGATGATGAACCACTCCACGAATGCGCTCTTCTTCGACGACGTGGAGATTCCCGCCGACAGCCTGGTCGGCGAGGAGGGCCGCGGGTTCGCCTACATCCTGTCCGGCATGAATGCCGAGCGGATCCTCGTCGCCTCGGAATCCATCGGGGACGGCCGGTGGTTCACCGAGAAGGCCGTCGCCTACTCGAGCCAGCGCGTGATCTTCGGCAAGCCGATCGGCGCCAACCAGGGGGTGCAGTTTCCGATCGCGAAGGCCTACGCCGCGGTCGAGGCGGCCGCCCTCATGCGGGACAAGGCGGCGGCGCTCTTCGACGCCGGCGAGCCGTGCGGCGCCGAGGCCAACATGGTGAAGTACCTGGCCGCCGAGGCGGCCTGGGAAGCCGGCAACGCCTGCATCGACTGCCACGGCGGCTACGGCTACGCCGAGGAGTACGACGTCGAGCGCAAGTTCCGCGAGTGCCGGCTCTACAAGACGGCGCCGGTCAACAACAACCTCGTGCTGGCCTACCTCGGCGAGCACGTGCTGGGCATGCCGCGCTCGTACTGAGCGCCGCGCCGGCCCCGGGGCCGGCCGCTCGCCGTCCCCGTCGCCCGTGACGATCTACTTCGAGGACTTCGCCCCCGGACAGGTGCGCGAGTCGCCGGCCCGGCGGGTGACGAAGGCGGAGATCCTCGCGTTCGCGCAGGCCTACGATCCCCAGCCGTTCCACACCGACGAGGAGGCGGCGCGGCGGTCGATCTTCGGCGGCCTGCTGGCGAGCGGCTGGCACACGACCGCGATCTTCATGCGGCTGCTCTGGGAGGCCTTCCTGAAGGACACCGCGTCGCTCGGCTCGCCGGGCGTCGACGAGGTGCGCTGGCTCCGGCCCGTCCGCCCGGGCGACACGCTGCGCGTGCGCTTCACCGTCGTGGAGACGATCCCCTCGCGCAGCAAGCCCGACCGGGGCGTGGTGAAGTCCGTGTCGGAGGTCCTGAACCAGCACGGCGAGGTGGTGATGACCGTGCGCGGCCTCGGGATGTTCGGCCGCCGGCCCCCGCCTCGACGGACTGAGGGGGGGCCGCGAGAGCCCCCGCGCCGGCGCCGCTCCGCTACGCCAGGTGCGCGCGCAGCATCCAGGCGATCTTCTCGTGGTCCTCCATGAGCCCGGTCAGGAAGTCGCTGGTGCCCGCGTCGCCCTTCTTGACCGCCGTCTCGAGATCGGTGCGCAGGGCCCTGATGACGGTCTCGTGGTCGGCCAGGAGGGCCGCGATCATGTCGCGGGCGGCCGGCACCGCGCCGGGATCCTCCTTCAGGCGCGCGGCCTTGCGGAACTCCTCGAGCGTGCCGTACGCCCGGCCGCCGAGCGAGCGGGCCCGCTCCGCGACCTCGTCGATGACCTCGTCGAGCTTCTCGTACTGCGCCTCGAAGAACTTGTGCAGGTCGTGGAACTGCGGCCCCACCACGTTCCAGTGGTAGTTGCGGGTCTTCACATAGAGCAGGAACTCGTCCGCCAGCAGGGTATTCAGGATCGCGACCACCGCCTGGCGGTCGCCGTCGGGAATGCCGATGTTGGTCGTCATGGCTGCCTCCCTCCGTTGGGATGCGGGGCCCCGTCCAGGAGTTTCGCCGCCAGGGGCCATGATAAAGTCTTCGCGAGCAAGGAGATCCCTGGCATGCGCCTGCCGGATCGAGTGACCATCTGCGAGGTGGGGCCCCGCGACGGGTTCCAGATCGAGCGCGAGTTCATCCCGACCGAGACCAAGAT
>JAICGY010000291.1 GCA_025922915.1 Candidatus Methylomirabilota bacterium
CGGGCGGGCAAACGAAAGGGGCGCGGTGGCCGTCCCGCGCCCCTCGCCGGGCGTCACCCGGTGGCGCCCTACCACTTCATCGGGCATTCCTGGTGGTAGGCGTCCTGGTGGTTTTCGAAGACCGTCTTGACGACCGGCATCGTGTACTCGCCGGCCGTCGTCTTCGCGGCCTTGAGCAGGTAGAAGTTCTGGATGGGGAAGTGGTTGTGGTTGTACCGGTACGGGCCGCGCGTGGACGGATAGTCCGCCTTCCGCATGGCCGCGATCATGCCCTTCTTGTTCGAGAGGTCACCCTTGACCGCCCGCACCGCCGAGTCGATGAGCAGGACGCCGTCGTAGCTCTGGGCGCCGTAGAACGACGGCGTGTAGCCGAACTTCTTCTTGAAGTCGCCGACGTACTTGCGGTTCGCCGGGTTGTCGAGCTCCGAGCTCCAGTAGCGCGTCTCGAAGTTGCCCACCGCCGCGTCCTTCAGGGCGGGCAGCGTGACGTTGTCGATGGTGTAGACCGAGTAGAGCGGGATCTGGTCGCGCAGCCCGGCCTGCGTGTACTGCTTCACGAACTGGATCCCCATGTCGCCGGGATAGAACACGAAGACCGCCTTCGGGGACGCCGCGCGGAGCTGGCTGATCTCGGCCTGGTAGTCGTGCTGGCCGAGCTTGGTGTACACCTCCCCGACGATCCGGCCCTTGAAGTAGCGCTTGAAGCCGTTGATCATGTCCTTGCCGGCCGCGTAGTTCGGCGCCATGGCGTAGACGTCGGTGAGGGACTGGTCCTGCATGTACTTGCCCATCGCCTCCGGCGTCTGGTCGTTCTGCCACGACGTCGTGAAGAACAGCTCGTGACACATCTTGCCGGCCAGCTCGTGCGGCCCCGCGTTGGTGCCGATCATGAAGGTGCCGGCGCCGGTCACGGTCGGGGCCACCGCCAGCATGACGTTGGACCAGATGATCCCGCTCACGAAGTGCACGCGGTGCTTCTTCAGCATCTCGTCCGCGAGCTGCTTGCCGACGTCGGGCTTGCGCTGGTCGTCGCCGTAGATCACCTCCGCGTCGAGCCCGCCCACCTTGCGCCCGAGGTGGTCCAGCGCCAGCTCGACGGAGTCCCTCATGTGCTTGCCGATGATGCCGGCGGGACCGGAGAGCGAGGTGATGAAGCCGATCTTGACGGTCTCCGCCGGCGTGGCAGGGCCGGCCAGCAGCCCCGTCGCGAGCGCGAGGAGCACGGCACACGTCGTCAGTCTGCGCACGGCAGCCTCCTTCGGCGCCGGGCGGCCCGCCCGGGACGCCCCGCAACGTGCTCGAGGGTGGTTTGGCGGGCGATTCTAGCAGGCGCCCGGCGGGGCGTCCATGCGCGCGGCGCCGGCGGTCAGGCCCCGGGCGCCGCCAGCGAGATCACGTAGTTGCCGCTGCCCGAGGACGGGCCGTACGCGTGCACGGTCGCCTCGAAGCGGGCGCCCGTCTCGAGGAGCGCGCCCAGCATCATCGCCAGGTGCCGGCCCCCCATCTCCGGCTCGGCGGCCGCGGCGTACTCCGGCAGCCACGCCCACGCCCGCCCGTAGTCGCCGTCGGCCAGCATGCGCGCCAGCCGGTGATCCAGGGCCTGGGCCTCGGCGGTCGGCCAGGTCGCCGGACCGCGCACCAGCCGGTGCGAGACGCTGCCGCTCGCCGCGAAGGCGGCGCGCCGCCCCAGGTCGCGGGCGGCCTGCGCGACGATCCGGCCCCAGGCGAAGGCCTCGTCCAGATCCGCCATCAGGCACACCGAGACGGGGACGACCGGCACCCGCTGGGCCGGGTCGAGGTAGCACACGACGGGCATGACGGTGCCGTAGTCGAGCGGGTAGTGGACGTCGTCGGCCAGCGTGCACATGAGGCCGGCGGCCCGGCCCCGATCCACGAGGGCGGCCGCCAGCGGGTAGTCGCCGGGGAAGTCGTAGGCCACGCCGTGGATCAGCTCGGGGGCCTCCTGCGCCGTCAGCACGCCCTGGTGGCGCGGCGTGCCGTCCACCACCGTCGGGAAGGTGGTGACGAGGTGGCAGGAGTTGACGACCAGCACGTCGGGCTGCGCGGCGGCCACGTCCCGGCCCTGCTCGAGCAGCCCGTCGCGCACCGTCTTGAAGTCGGGGTGCGCGAGCTTGCCGGCGAAGGCGGCCTCGTGGGTGCAGTACCGCGGCGTGTGGACCGTGAGATAGACGCGGATCAGGCCGGTGCTCACGGGGTGTCTCCTCTCGGTCGCCCGGGCGACGTCGCCGGCGCCCCGGGGAACCGGAGCGTCTTCCAGTCGAAGTCGGCCCAGAAGCCGTGGATCCGGTCGATGACGCCGTGGAACTTGTGGCGCCCGTCGGCGTGGGCGTCCCAGAGCTCGGCCGCGGAGGCGAACTGGGCCAGGTAGCCGAGGCCGTACTCCGCGGGCTCGGCCATGGCCATCTCGCCGGCGATGAACCGCCGGTAGCCCTCGCCGGGATGAAGCCAGAACCCCTCGGAGGTCTCCGTCGTCAGCAGCGCCGGCTCCTGGCCGGCCGGCGCCGGGCAGAGGAAGAAGCGCGCGCTGAAGCGGATCGGGCTGGACCTCGGCGTGATGAAGTGGGACAGGTAGCGCAGCGGCCGGAGGTCGCACCACCAGCCCTCCCGGGCCAGCAGCGCGCCGAGCGGCGCCTCGCCGGCGACGAGCGCCTTCCGCAGCCGGTCCACGCCCTCCCGCGCCGGCGCCTGGCGGAGATCCACGGGACGCCCGGCATCGTCGCAGGCGAGCAGTACCCCGGTCTCCTCCAGCAGCTCGCGCACCGCGGTGACCCAGCACGCGGGCTCCGGCAGACCGGCGTGGGCCTCGGGGCCCCGGCACCGGGCGAGGATCTCGGGCGCCCCGTCCTCGACCTCCACCTTGCCGCCCGGGAAGGCGTAGTAGCCGCCCAGGAACTTCATGCTCCGGTGCCGGCGGATCATGTAGACCTCGAGCGGCTCCCGGGCCGCCGCGGGCGCCGCGCGCACGAGCAGGACGGACGCGGCAGGCCGGGGATCGACGGGCGCGATCGGCGGCTCGCTCATGGGCTCCTATAATGCCGGAATCGCGGGAGGAGGGACGGGATGAGGGTCGTCAATCTCGCCGAGGCGTTCGCCCGGTTCCACGAGCCCTGGTCGCCGAGGATCGTCGGCGAGGTCAACGACATGCACGTGAAGCTCGCCCGCCTGCGCGGCGAGTTCGTCTGGCACCGTCACCCCGCCGAGGACGAGCTGTTCCTCGTGCTCGAGGGTCGGCTCCGCATGCAGCTGCGGGACGGCGACGTGGACGTCGGGCCCGGGGAGCTGGTGGTCGTGCCGCGGTCGGTGGAGCACTGCCCGCGGACGCTCACCGACGAGGTGCTGGTCCTGCTGCTGGAGCCTGCCACGACCCGCAACACCGGCAACGTGACGTGCGACCGCACGGTGGCCACGCCCGAGCGGCTGTGAGGGCCACGCTCTAGAGCGGGATGAGCTGGGCGACCCGCTCGCGGTGGTACGTCGCGTCGCCGAAGGTGAACTCCGACGACTTGGCGCGCTTGAAGTACAGGTGCAGGTCGTGCTCCCAGGTGAAGCCGATGCCCCCGTGCAGCTGGATGCCGGCGCCCGCGACCCGCCGGTAGGCGTCGGAGACGTAGGCCTTCGCCATCGAGGCCGCCATCCCGGCGTCCGGCGCGTTCTCGTCGACGGCCCACGCGGCGTAGTACGTCAGCGACTTCGCGTTCTCGACCTCCACCAGCATGTCGGCGGCCCGGTGCTTGACGCCCTGGTACGACCCGATGGGCTTGCCGAAGGCCACGCGGATCTTGGCGTACTCGGTCGTCATGTCGAGCACCTTCTGCGCGCCGCCGCACATCTCGGCGCAGAGCGCGACCGTCGCCCGGTCCAGCACGCGCGCGAGCGGCGCCCAGCCGCCGTCCCGCGCGCCCAGGAGCGCGTCGGCGCCGACGGTCACGTCGTCCAGCTGCACCTCGCACAGCTTGCGCGTCTGGTCCATGGTCGGCAACAGGGTGACGCGCACCCCGGCCGCGTCCCGCGGGACCAGGAACAGGCTGACCCCCTGCTCGGGCGGTTGGCTCTCCCGCGTGCGCGCCGCCACCACCAGCACGTCGGCCAGGTGCGCGTCGAGGACGAAGAGCTTCGTGCCGGTCAGGGTGTACCGCCCGGACCGCTCGCGCGCCGCCGTCGTGATCCCGCCGGCGTCCCAGCGCGCGCTCGGCTCGGTCAGGGCGAGCGTCGTCTTCGCCTCGCCGGCGGTGATCCGGCCGAGCCACTCCTTCTTCTGCCCGGCCGAGCCCGCCTCGAGGATCGCCAGGCCGCCGAGCAGCACCGTGGAGAAGAAGGGGCCCGGCATCACCGCCCGGCCCATCTCCTCCATGAGCACCGTCAGGTCCACGAAGCCGAGCCCGGTCCCGCCGTGCTCCTCCGGATAGACCAGCCCGAGCCATCCCTGCTCGGCGAGCTTCGTCCAGAAGGCGTCGGTGACGCCCGCCGGCTCCTCCATGCGGGCGCGCACGAAGTCCGAGCCACACTCGTTCTCGAAGAACTTCCGCGCCGTCGACCGAAGGAGCTCCTGCTCCTGGTTGAACCCGAAGTCCATTCCCTTACCCCTTCGGCAGGCCGAGGACCCGCTCGCCGATGATGTTCTTCTGGATCTCCGTCGTTCCGCCCTCGATCGAGTTGGCGCGCGACCGGAGGAACGAGTACACCCAGACGCCGCCGTCGACCGCGCGCTCGGAGCCGCCGGCCAGCTGCGAGTAGGGGCCCTGGATCTCCATGGCCAGCTCCTGGAGCCGCTGGTGGGTGTCGACCCAGCCCATCTTGCCGGCCGAGGCCTCGGGGCCCGGGAGCTCGCCCTTGAGAAGCCGCGTGACCGCGCGGGCCCCCGTGTACTTGAGGGCCTCGGTGTCGATCCACAGCTGCGCGATCTTCTGCCGCATCACCGGGTCCCGGGTGACGGCGCGGCCGTGCTTCTCCATCCGCCGGCCGAGGTCGATGAGCGACTCCAGCGCGATCCGCAACCGCACCTGCAGGCCGAAGCCGAGGGCCAGCCGCTCGTACATCAGCGTCGTGAGGCCCACCGCCCAGCCGTTGTCGACCCCGCCCAGCACCTGCGACTCGTGCACCCGCACGCCGTCGAAGAAG
>JAICGY010000292.1 GCA_025922915.1 Candidatus Methylomirabilota bacterium
GGGCGGCGGAAGATCGAGTGGATGGAGGTGTACGCCGGCGAGAAGGCGCAGGCGGTCTACGGCAAGGATTGCCCGCCGAACCTGCTGCCGTCCGAGACGCTCGACTTCATCCGCGAGTATTTGGTCGCCATCAAGGGGCCGCTGACGACGCCGGTGGGCGAGGGGTTCCGGTCCCTCAACGTCAGCCTTCGCCAGGAGCTGGACCTCTACGTCTGCCTGCGGCCGGTGCGCTACCTGGCCGGCGTGCCCTCGCCCGTGAAGCGGCCCGAGAAGGTCGACATGGTCATCTTCCGCGAGAACACGGAGGACATCTACGCCGGCATCGAGTGGCTGACGGGGACGCCCGAGTGCCAGAAGGTCGTCGATTTCCTCCAGAAGGAGATGGGCGTCAAGAAGATCCGCTTCCCGAAGACCTCCTCGATCGGCATCAAGCCGGTCTCGCGCGAGGGCTCGGAGCGGCTCACGCGCGCCGCCTTCCGGTACGCCATCGAGCACAACCGCCGCAACGTCACCCTCGTCCACAAGGGGAACATCCAGAAGTACACCGAGGGCCAGTTCATGAAGTGGGGCTACGAGCTGGCCCGGCGCGAGTTCTCGGACAAGCTGGTCTCCTGGGAGGAGTGCGGCGGCAAGCCGCCGGCGGGCAGGATCCTGGTCAAGGACGCGATCACCGACGCGTTCCTGCAGCAGATCCTCACCCGGCCCGACGAGTTCGACGTGATCCCGACGTGCAACCTGACGGGCGACCTGCTGTCCGACGCCCTCGCCGCGCAGGTGGGCGGGATCGGCATCGCCCCCGGTGCGAACATCAACTACGACACGGGCCACGCCCTGTTCGAGGCCACCCACGGCACGGCGCCGAAGTACGCGGGCCAGGACAAGGTCAACCCGGGCTCGGTGATCCTGTCGGGCGAGATGATGCTCCGCTACATGGGCTGGACGGAGGCGGCGGACCGGATCATCGCCGGGATGGAGAAGACCATCCAGGCCAAGACGGTGACGTACGACTTCGCGCGGCTGACCGAGGGCGCCAAGGAGCTCAAGTGCTCGGAGTTCGGCACCGCCGTGATCGCCACCATGAAGGCGCTCTAGGCGCGAGGAGCCGAGCCATGCCCGCACGCCCGAAGATCACGGTGGTCGGCGCCGGCAACGTCGGCGCCTCCGTCGCGCAGTACGCGGTCGAGAAGAACCTGGGCGACGTCGTCCTCGTGGACGTCGTCGAGGGCATCCCCCAGGGCAAGGCGCTCGACCTGGCCCAGGCCGGCCCCATCCACGGCTACGACGCCCGGCTCGTCGGGAGCAACGGCTACGACGAGACCGCGGACTCCGACATCGTCGTCATCACCGCCGGCCTCGCCCGCAAGCCCGGCATGACCCGCGACGACCTCCTCTTCAAGAACGCGGAGATCGTGGGCAGCGTCGTCGACCAGGTCGTGGCCCGCTCGCGAAACGCGATCCTGATCCTGGTCACCAACCCGCTCGACGCGATGGTGCAGCTGGCGTGGAAGAAGTCCGGTTTCCCGCCCCAGCGGGTCGTCGGCATGGCGGGCATCCTCGACTCCGCGCGCTTCCGGACGTTCATCGCCTGGGAGCTCGGCGTGTCCGTCGAGAATGTCCACGCCTTCGTGCTGGGCGGCCACGGGGACACGATGGTCCCCCTGCCGCGCTACTCCACCGTGGCCGGCATCCCGATCACCGAGCTCCTGCCGCCGGCGAGGATCGCCGAGCTGGTGAAGCGGACGGCGAGCGGCGGTGCCGAGATCGTCGGCCTGCTCAAGAGCGGCAGCGCCTACTATGCCCCGGCCGCCTCGACGGTGGAGATGGTCGAGGCGATCCTCCGGGACAAGAAGAAGATCCTGCCGTGCGCCGCCTATTTGGACGGTCAGTACGGCGTGCGCGGTCTCTACGTCGGCGTGCCCGTCAAGCTCGGCCGGGCCGGTGTCGAGCAGGTCATCGAGATCACGCTCACGCCGGAGGAGCAGGCCGCCTTCGACCGGTCGGCGGCCGCCGTGCGCGAGCTCGTGACCACCTTGAAGCTCTGAGGCCGGGAGGACGTGATGGCCCAGCCGGTGCCGCAGCCCACGCACACGGTCGTCCCCTACCTCCAGGTGCAAGGCGCCGCCCGGGCGATCGAGTTCTACACGAAGGCCCTGGGCGCTCGTGAGCAGTTCCGGATGACGGCGCCGGACGGGCGCCTCATGCACGCCGAGCTCCGGATCGGCGACGGGGCCGTCTACCTGGCGGACGCGTTCCCCGAGTTCGGGTCCCCGGGGGTGGCGCCGGCCGGCGTCGTCATCCACCTGAACGTGCCCGACTGCGACGAGCTGTGGGCGCGGGCCATGGCCGCCCGCGCCACCCCGACGATGCCCCTGGCCGACATGTTCTGGGGGGACCGGTACGGCAAGTTCAGGGACCCGTTCGGCCACGAGTGGTCCGTCTCCACCACCATCGAGCAGCTCTCGCCCGAGGAGATGAAGCAGCGGGCCGCCGCCGCCATGGCCCAGATGGGGAAAGGACAGCCGTGAGGGACGTTCACGTCAGCGCGATCGCCGACGCCGTCAAGAAGCTCTGCATGGAGGCGAACTGGAACCTCGAGCCCGACATGCTGCGGGCGTTCGACCGGGCCCTGGGGACGGAGCGCTCGGCGGCCGGCCGCCAGGTGCTGCAGATCCTGAAGGACAACGCCCAGCTGGCCGCCACCAGGCGGATCCCGTACTGCCAGGACACGGGCATGGTGGTCTGCTTCGTCGAGCTCGGCCAGGACGTGCACGTGACGGGTGGAGGGCTCGTCGACGCCATCAACGAGGGCGTGGGCCAGGGGTACCGGGAGGGCTACCTCCGCGCCTCCGTGGTCCGCTCGCCGTTCGACCGGGTGAACACCGGCGACAACACGCCGGCCGTGATCCACGTCGACGTCGTGCCGGGGGCGACGCTCAGGATCATGATCATGGCCAAGGGCGGCGGCTGCGAGAACCGCTCGAAGTACAAGATGCTGACGCCGGCGGAAGGGCTGCCCGGCGTGAAGGACTTCATCATCGAGTGCGTGAAGACAGCGGGGCCGGACGCGTGCCCGCCGCTGGTCCTGGGCGTCGGCATCGGCGGGACCTTCGAGAAGTCCGCGATCCTGTCCAAGAAGGCGCTCTTCCGGGAGCTCGGCTCCCCGAACCCCGATCCCGCGCTGGACGCGCTCGAGCACGAGCTCCTCGACCGGGCGAACGGCCTGGGCATCGGCCCGCAGGGCTACGGCGGCGATACCACGTCGTTCGGCATCCATCTCCTGACCTACCCGTGCCACATCACCTCGCTGCCCGTGGCGGTGACGATCGAGTGCCACGCCCACCGTCACAAGGAGGTGACGCTGTGAGGGAGCGCGTCCCGTGAGCGTCCGTGTCGCGCCCGACGGCATCAAGGACGTCACCACGCCGCTCGACGACGAGGACGTGGCCTCGCTGAGGGCGGGCGACCGGGTCCGGATCTCCGGCGTCCTCTACACGGCCCGCGACGCCGCCCACGGGCGGCTCCTCCCTCTGATCGAGCAGGGCCAGCCGCTGCCCTTCGACGTGCGGGGCCAGATCATCTACTACACCGGTCCCTCCCCGGCCCGGCCCGGGGACGTGGTCGGCTCCATCGGGCCGACGACGGCGAGCCGGATGGACCGGTTCACCCCCGCGCTCCTCCGCCTGGGCCTCAAGGGGACCATCGGCAAGGGCTACCGCGGGGCGGCGGTCAAGGACGCGCTCCGGGAGCACCGGGCGGTGTACTTCGGGGCGATCGGGGGCGCGGGGGCGGTGCTGTCCCGGCACGTGAAAGCGCTCGCGGTCATCGCCTACGAGGACCTGGGTACCGAGGCCATCCGCCGCCTCGAGGTCGAGGGGTTCCCGGCGATCGTCATCAACGACTGCCACGGCGGCGATCTCTATCAGGACGGACAGAAGGCCTACGCTCGGGAGGGGGCATGAACGGAACGGTCGTCACGCGGGCGCGGCCGCCCATCGCCGCCCCGCACCTGCGCAGGGACACGTGGTGGGGGCTGCCGCTCGTGGTGGTGCTCGTGCTCGGGAGCTTCATCGTGTACTCGACGTGGGCGGCCTTCCAGAACGCCCACTACTACGCGGCGCCGTACCTGTCCCCGTTCTACTCGCCGTGCATCGCGAAGTCGTGCGTGCACCCGACGTTCGGCTGGGCCCTGCCCGACGTGCAGCTGCCGTGGTTCGGGCTGGTGTCTCCGGCCTTCCTGATCCTGTGGGGCCCCGGGCTCTTCCGGCTCACGTGCTACTACTACCGGAAGGCCTACTACCGCTCGTTCTGGCTGTCGCCGCCGGCGTGCGCGGTGCCCGACGCCCAGCGTCGCGGGTACACGGGCGAGACGCGCTTCCCGTTGCTCCTCCAGAACCTGCACCGCTACGCGTGGTACGTGGCGGTGATCTTCATCGTGCTCCTCACGTGGGACGCGCTGCTGGCCTTCCGCTTCCCGGCCGCGGGAGGCGGGACCGAGCTCGGCCTGGGCCTCGGCACCCTCGTCATGTGGGTCAACGTGATCTTCCTGGCCGGCTACACGTTCTCCTGCCACTCGTGCCGGCACGTCTGCGGCGGGCACGTCGACGTCTTCTCCAAGGCGCCGACGCGCTACCGGCTGTGGCGCGTCATCAGTCGCCTGAACGAGCAGCATCCGATGTACGCGTGGCTGTCGCTGTTCAGCGTCGGCCTGACCGACCTCTACATCCGTCTGGTCTCCATGGGCGTCATCCGCGACCTGAGGATCTTCTGATGGCCAGTCACGAGTTCGAGACCCACGAGCACGACGTCATCGTCATCGGAGCGGGCGGCGCCGGCCTGCGCGCGGCCATCGAGGCGGCGGCGCAGGGGGTGTCGGTCGGCCTCGTCTGCAAGTCGCTCCTCGGCAAGGCGCACACCGTCATGGCGGAGGGCGGCATCGCGGCCGCGCTCGGCAACGTCTGGCCGGAGGACAACTGGCAGATCCACTTCCGCGACACGATGCGCGGCGGCAAGATGCTGAACAACTGGCGCATGGCCCAGCTGCACGCCCAGGAGGCGCCCGAGCGCGTCCTGGAGCTCGAGCGGTGGGGCGCGCTGTTCGACCGCACGAAGGACGGCCGGATCCTGCAGCGCGA
>JAICGY010000293.1 GCA_025922915.1 Candidatus Methylomirabilota bacterium
CACCGCCTCGGCGTTCATGGGCGTGCCGTCGTTGAACTTCACGTTCGGCCGGAGCTTGATGGTGACCGTCTTGCCGCCGTCGGTGACGGCGGGCATGTCGGCGGCGAGCTGCGGCTGGATGCGCAGCTGCTCGTCGATCTCGTAGAGCTTCTCGCACATCTGCGCGAACACGATGCGTCCGACGTAGGTGCGGGACAGGGTGGGGTCGAGGATGTCGGGGTCCTGGTTGAGGGCCACGGTGAGCGTCGTCTTCTGCGCGTGGGCGGCCCCCGCGTCCAGCAGCAGCAGCAGCGCGGCGCTCAGGGCGAGGACGACGGCGGGGCAGCGCTTCCTCATGGCTTCCTCCCTCACAGGTGAACGGCCTTCATCTGCGCTTCGGGATACCGCGCGCCGGCCGCGGCATCGGCGGGCACGGCCGCCGCGATCTCCGCGACCTCGTCCGGCGTCAGGCGCACCTCGAGCGCGCCCAGGTTCTCGCGCAAACGGTCCACCCGCTTGGTGCCGGGGATGGCGACGACGTCGCGCCCCTGGGCGAGCAGCCAGGCCAGGACGAGCTGGGCCGGGGTGCAGCCCTTGTCCCGCGCGAAGCCCTCGAGGCGGCGGACGAGCGCCAGGTTGCGGACGAGGTTGTCGCCCTGGAAGCGCGGGTGGGCGAGCCGCCGGTCGCCCGCGGGCACGTCCTCCGGCTTCTGGACCTGCCCGGTGAGCAGGCTGCGCCCCAGGGGCGAGTAGGCGACGAACGAGATCCCGAGCTCGCGCAGCGTCGGCAGGGTCGCCTCCGCCTCCTGCCGGTAGAGCAGGGAGTACTCGCTCTGGAGCGCGACGACCGGGTGGACGCGGTGCGCGCGCCGCACCGTCTCCGGCGCCGCCTCCGACAGGCCGAGGAAGCGCACCTTGCCCTGCTCGACCAGCCGCTTCATGCCGCCGACGGTGTCCTCGATGGGCACCTTCGGATCCACCCGGTGCTGGTAGTAGAGGTCGATCACGTCCACGCCCAGCCGCTTCAGGCTCGCGTCGCACGCCTGCCCGACGTATTCCGGACGGCCGTCGACGAGGTTGCCGCCCCCGGAGGGGTTGCGCACCTGACCGAACTTCGTGGCGAGCACCACGCGGTCGCGCCGGCCGCGCAGCGCGCGGCCCAGCAGCTCCTCGTTGTGGCCCCATCCGTACATGTCGGAGGAGTCGAGGTGGTCGACGCCGAGGTCGATCGCCTGGTGGATCAGCCGGATCGACTCGGCGTCGTCCGCCGGGCCGTAGACGCCGGAGAGCCCCATGCAGCCGAGGCCGATCGCCGAGACCTCGAGCGCGCTGCCGCCGAGCCGCCGTCGCTCGAGCACGGCGCTCACGCCTCGACGTCGGTGAGGCCGAGCTCGGCCAGCTTCGTGCGCGTCGGCCGCCCGGTGTCCGGGTCCCAGCCCGCCATCTCGTAGTACGTCCGGCGCGCGGCCAGGAAGAGCTCGGGCTCGACCCGGCTGCCCTTCAGCACGCCGTTGCCGATGCCCTCGTGCAGCCGGTCGGGGAGCACGTCGTCGGCCGGCGTGAACCCCTCGCGGTTGTTGAAGAGGCGGGCCAGGGTGTTGTTGCGCTCGCCGACCTTCATCGCCTCGTAGAGGCTCATGTTCCAGCCAGTGACGGAGTTGACGTAGTCGACCAGCGGCGTCAGCTCCATGGCGTTGAGCGGCGCCCCGACGAAGTCGCACATGCCGACGGAGTTGTAGAAGGACCAGACCTTCTGGCACTCGAAGAAGGCGCGCACCTTCCTCGCGTCGAGGTCCAGGGGATCGAGCGGCTCGATGAGGCCCAGCACGCCGAGCGGGTGACCCTGCGGGTGGAAGCCGGCGTAGAGCGGGTCGTGCGGGGCCTCCATGTGGTCGGCGCCCGTCGGGGACAGCGCGTAGGCCAGGGACAGCCCCTTCTTGCCGCGCGGGTCGTGCATCGGCAGCTCCTGGCCCTTGACGTGCAGCGCGAACCGCTCGGCGCCCCGGCCCAGCTGCTCGGCGGCGCGCTTGACGCCCTCGCCGAGGAGCCGGCCGATCCCCTCGCGCCGCCCGATCAGGTGCACGAGCTGGATGACGGCGTCGGCGTTGCCCCAGGCGAGGTCCAGGCCGCCCGTCATCTCGGGCGTGATGATGCCGTGCTCCCAGCACTCCATGGCGAACGCGATCACGCAGCCGGTGGAGATCGAGTCGAGCACGTACTGGGCGTGCAGCTGGTTGACGAGCGCCAGCGCGTTCAGGTCGCTCACCCCGCAGAGCGAGCCGGAGGCGGCGAGCGTCTCGTACTCGGGCCCGCCGTACTTCGGCGTCACCCCGAGGTCCTTCACCTCCACCTCGCGCTTGCAGGCCACCGCGCACGCGTAGCAGGTGCCGCGGTTGACCAGGATCGTGTCGCGCATCTTCTGGCCGCTGATGTCGCGGGCGCCCTCGAAGGAGCCGTCGCGGAAGTTGCGGGTGGGCAGGATGCCGGAGGCCTCGAGGGCGAGGACGCCGCTCGAGGAGCCCAGCTGGTGGAAGCGGTCCTTGCTCCGGTCGTAGTGGTCCTTGAACCACACCAGCTTCTGCTTGGCGGTGTCCTTGTCGGTCGCCACCGGCGGCTTGCTGCCGCGCACGACCACCGCCTTGAGGTTCTTGCTGCCCATGACGGCGCCGAGGCCGCCCCGGCCGTGGAAGTGCTTGAGCTGGTTCACGATGGCGGCGAAGCGCACCAGCCGCTCGCCGGAGACCCCACACTGCAGCACGCGGATCCGCCGGTCGCCCAGCTCCTGCTCGAGACCGTCCTGTACCTCGCCGGAGAGCTTGCCCCAGTAGGCGGCGGCGTCGCGCAGCTCGACCGTGTCGTCCTTGATCCACAGGTAGGTCGGCGCCGCCGCCGTGCCGTGGATGACGACGCCGTCCCAGCCCGCCGCCCGCAGCTCGGGCCCCCACCAGCCGCCCGCCTCGGACTCGCCGTAGCCGCCGGTGAGGGGCGACTTCGCGGCCGCCGTGTAGCGGTTGGTGCCGGAGAGCGAGAGCCCGTTGATGACGCTCGTCATCAGGACGAGGACGTTGTCGGGGCCGAGCGGGTCGGCGCCCGGCTTCAGGTCGCGCAGCAGGACGTGGGCGGCCAGGGCCCCGCCGCCGAGGTACTTGCGCACCGTCGTCTCGGGCAGCTCCTCGGTACGGGTCTGGCGCGTCGTGAGGTCGACGTGCAGGAGTCGCGCAGTGACGCCGGACGGCATGGTCGCCTCCTCGGGTCTCGGGTGGTGGACCGGGGTCGAGCGCCTCCGATGCTACTACAGCCGCGGTAGGATGGGCCCCGTGACCACGCCCCGCACGGCCGAGGTGGTGATCTGCGGCGCCGGCATCGCGGGCGTCGCCGTCGCCTACCACCTGGCCGTCCGCCGCGGGATGACCGGCGTGGTGCTGGTCGACGAGCGGCCGCCGCTCTCGCTCACCAGCGACAAGTCCACCGAGTGCTACCGCAACTGGTGGCCGGGCCCCGGCGACGCCATGGTGGCCCTGATGAACCGCAGCATCGACCTGCTGGAGGAGCTGGCGCGCGAGAGCGGCAACGTCTTCCGGATGAACCGCCGCGGGTACCTGTTCGCCACCGCCGATCCCGCCCGCGTCCCCGCGTTCCTGACGGCGGCGCAGGAGGCGGCGGCGCTGGGCGCCGGCCCCGCGCGCGTCCACCGGACCGCGTCGAGCGACTACCAGCCGGCGCCCGAGCGCGGCTTCGAGGAGCAGCCCACGGGCGCCGACGTCATCACGGAGCCCGCGCTGGTCCGCCGGCACTTCCCGTATCTCGCGCCGGACACGGTGGCCGTCCTCCACGCCCGCCGCTGCGGCTGGTTCAGCGGCCAGCAGCTCGGCATGTACCTGCTCGAGCGCGCCCGCGAGAAGGGCGTGCGGCTGGTGGAAGGACGGGTCGAGGCCGTCGACACGACCGGGGGCCGCGTGCGCGGCGTCCGTGTCGGCGCCCGCGACGGCGCCGCCAGGATCGCCACCCCGCGCTTCGTGAACGCGGCCGGCCCCTTCGTCGGTCGCGTCGCGCGGCTGCTCGGCGTGGACCTGCCGGTCTTCTGCGAGCGCCACGCCAAGGTCGCCTTCCACGACACGCTGGGGGCGATGCCGCGCGAGGCGCCGATGGTGATCTGGACCGACCCCGTGCGCCTGCCGTGGTCGGCGGAGGAGCGCCGGGAGTGGGCGGCCTCGCCCGAGCACCGGTACCTGCTCGAGGAGTTTCCCCAGGGCGTCCACGGCCGACCCGAGGGGCCGCGCGACAGCCCGGTCGTCCTGCTCATCTGGACCTACGACGCCGAGCCGATGGAGCCCGCGTTCCCGCTCGCCTTCGACCCGCACTACGGGGAGATCGTCCTGCGCGGCATGTCGCGGCCCATCCCCGCGCTGGCCGCCTATCTCTCCCGGCTGCCGCGCTGCGTGGTGGACGGCGGCTACTACACCAAGACGCGCGAGAACCGCTTCCTGGCCGGGCCGCTGCCCGTCGAGGGCGCCTACGTCCTCGGCGGGCTGTCGGGCTACGGCCTCATGGCGTCGAACGGGGCCGCCGACCTCCTGGCCGACCACGTCGCCGGCCGCCCGCTCCCGCGCTGGGCGCCGGCCTTCCGTCTCGAGCGCTACGAGGACGCGGCGTACCGGGCGCTCCTCGACGCCTGGGGGGACTCCGGGCAGCTGTGACACGCCCGTCGCGGCCCGGCCGAGGTGTGACGGGACGGGCCGGTCGGGCTGCGCGCGGCGTTCGGGCGTCACCGGCGCCGAGGGCGCCGGTGACGCCGCTGCCGGTCTCGCGGACGGAGTGAGCTACTCGAGCTTCCGGTAGTGCAGGCGGACGAGGAAGTCCGGCACGCGTGGCCTCCGCTCAGCCGGCCGTCACGCGCGCGACGTACCCGTAGCGGCGGTTGCTGGGCTGGCCGCCGGCGGCCACGTACTCGGCCTTGAGCGCGGCGATCCGGTCCCGCGTGATCTCGCCGAGCGCGGAGCGGACCTCCACGCGGTAGAGCCGCGCGGCGTTGCCCCCGAAGATCGCGCTCTTCACCAGGCCGTCGGGCGGCCCCAGCGGCGCGAACCCGTGCTGCCGCCGCATGTCCTCGGGAATCTCCAGGCGCCGCAGGGCCTCGATC
>JAICGY010000294.1 GCA_025922915.1 Candidatus Methylomirabilota bacterium
CCGAGGTCTACAACCTGCCCCCGGATCCCAAGCTGCCCACGCGGCAGCTCCAGCCGTCGTCGTGGCTGACCGTGCTGGGGGGCGCGCTGGTGGCCCTCGTGGGCCTCGTCAGCTTCCGCGGCCGGGGCGAGGGAGGACCGCGATGAGCCCGATGCCGAGCGTGCTCTTCACCGCCCCCGGCGACTGGCACTGGCTGGTGATCTTCTACTTCTTCGTCGGCGGCATCGCCGGCGGCGCCTACTTCCTGGCCGCGCTCCTCGACCTGCGCGGCTACGCCGTGGACCGGCCGCTCGCGCGGCTGGGCTACTACGTGGCGTTCCCGGCCACGGTCGTCTCCGGGATCCTGCTCATCGTCGACCTGCAGCGGCCCTTGCGCTTCTGGCACATGCTCCTCCAGTCCGAGACGCTGCAGCCGATGTTCAAGTACTGGTCGCCGATGTCCGTCGGGTCCTGGGCGCTGCTCGCGTTCGGCGCGATCGCCTTCCTCTCCTTCCTGGCCGCGCTCGCCGACGGCGGCCGGGCCCCCCGCGGCTTCGGGATCCTCCGGCCGCCGGGCATCGTCGGCGGCCTCCTCGCCGTGATCGGCGCCCTGCTGGGCCTGTTCGTCGCCGGCTACACGGGCGTCCTGCTGTCGGTCACGAACCGGCCGATCTGGGCCAACACGAACTTCATCGGGCTGCTGTTCCTGCTGTCCGGCGCCTCCACGGGAGCGGCCACGCTCGTGCTGCTCGGCCAGGCACGGACGCGGCTGGCCCAGCCCGGGCTCCACGCGCTCGAGCGCTTCGACCGCTGGGTGCTGGTCCTCGAGCTCCTGGCGCTGGTCGCGCTCACGATCTCGCTCGGCAGCCTCGCCCGGCTGTGGCTCAACATGTGGGGCGTGCTCCTCGTCGTCGGCGTGCTGCTCGTCGGGATCCTGATCCCGCTGGCGCTCTACTGGCGGCCGCGCACGCTCGGCGGGCTGAGCGGCCCCGCGGCCGCCCTGCTCGTGCTCGTCGGCGGCTTCGTCCTCCGCGTCGTCATCGTGTTCTCGTCGGAGACGGTGTGATGGCCGTTCCCGCCTCCGCGATGCTGGTCCTGGTGGTCCTCGCCGCCGCCTGCACGAGCCCGGAGGCCACCCGGGTGCGGGGTGGAGGCCAGGGCGGCGATCCCGGCAACCGGTCCGAGGTCGTGGAGATCCACGCCGGCGCCCAGCCGTACTGGGAGACGCCGCGCCTGATCCCCGAGGGCATCGAGGCACCGATCCGCGCCGCGCGCAGCGCGGAGGGCATCGCCGAGGAGGGCGAGGCGGCGGCCTCGCCCGCCGGCACCCGGCCGTGACGGGCCCGGCCGTCCCGGCCCGGGCGGCGGTGCTCGCGCGCCGCCGCCCGGAGTGGGAGCCCTGGCTCGCGCCGCTCCAGGCCGCGCTCGCCGCCGTCGCCGAGCCCGGCTGGGCGGCCGCCCTCCCGGCGTCGCCCCCGCCGGCCGACGACCGGCGGCCGCGGCTGGCCGGAGCCACGCTCGAGCTCGACGCCCGCATGACCCGCACCTGTCTGCTGGGGCTCGTCGAGGCGGCGGAGCGGGCGGGCGCACCCGTCGCGCGCGCGCGGCTCGCCGGGGCGGACGCCGCCGACGTGGGGAGCCTGCTGGAGGCCTCGATCGAGCAGGACGCGGCCGCGCTCGTGGCCATCGCCGGCCGCCTCGCCCTCGAGCCCGCGGCCGTGACGGCGCTCGCCCCGCTCGTCGCCATGCCGCTGCTGCACGCCGCCCGCGCGCGCTGGATGGCCGGCGTGCCGGCCGCGTGGGCCCCCGGCTACTGTCCCATCTGCGGGGCGTGGCCGGCGCTGGCCGAGACGCGCGGGCTCGAGGGCGAGCGCCGGCTGCGCTGCGGCCGGTGCGGCGCCGAGTGGCCGGGGCAGTGGCTCGCCTGCGCGTTCTGCGGCAACCGCGACCACCACCGTCTGGGCGCGCTCGCGCCCGAGGACACGCGGGACACGCGCCGCGTCGAGACGTGCGAGGCATGCCGTGGTTTCCTGAAGATCGTGACCGTGCTGACCCCCGCCCCGGCCGTCGAGGTGGCGCTGGTCGATCTCGAGACCGTCGAGCTCGACGTCGCGGCCCTCGACGCGGGCTGGACCCGTCCGGAAGGGCTCGGGCATCCGCTCGGGGTCGGCGTCCGCATGGCGGCCCCGCGCGGCCTGCGCGGCTGGCTACGATGACGGCGCTCCGGCCCGCGGCATTCTGCCGCGGCCTGCTCGGCGCGCTCGAGGCCTCCGAGGGCCGGCGGCGCCGGCGGAAGCGGGACCAGACGCCGGATGCCATCGGCCTGGGCGTCAAGCGCGCGCTGCTCGAGGCCGCGATCGCCGCCGACCCGGAGCCGGAGGCGTTCGAGGGCTGGCTGCTGGAGCACACGCTCACCGCGCGGGACGCCGGCGTCGGCGCCACCCGGGCCATGGCGCTCGAGGTGCTGCACGAGTGGCGGCTCGTCGAGACGTCCCCGGCCTTCCGCGACTGGCTGGAGCACGGCGCCCCCTCCGCCGACGCCGAGGATGCCGCGCCACGAGGCGAGACCCGATGAACGACCTCGTCCGCCTCGTCGGGCCGAACAGCGCGCTGGAAATCCTCGGGATCAGGCTCGTCGGTGTCAACGCCGAGAACGGCCGGAAGGTGCTGTTCACGCTGGCCTTCGTCGCCGTCGTCCTCGCGCTGGGCTGGCTCCTGCACCGGCTGGCCCGCGCGCTCCACGGGCGCTACGAGAAGGGAGAGTTCTGGACGCGCCAGGCGATCCGCCTGGCGACGGCCGTGCTGCTCGTCGTGGGCGTCGCCTCCATCTGGTTCGACGACCCCACCAGGCTGGCCACCGCGCTCGGCCTCGTGAGCGCCGGGCTCGCCTTCGCGCTCCAGAAGGTCGTGACCGCGCTGGCCGGCTACTTCGTGATCCTGCGCGGCCAGACGTTCAACGTCGGCGACCGCATCGTCATGGGCGGGGTGCGCGGTGACGTGGTGGCGCTCGGGTTCACCCAGACGACGATCATGGAGATGGGGCAGCCGCCGCCCGTGCAGAACGCCGATCCGGCGATGTGGGTGCAGAGCCGGCAGTACACTGGTCGTGTCGTCACGGTCAGCAACGCCAGGATCTTCGATGAGCCGGTCTTCAACTACACGCGCGAGTTCCCGTACCTCTGGGAGGAGCTCACCGTGCCTATCGCCTACGACGCTCCGCGAGACCGGGCCGAGCGCATCCTTCTCGAGGCGGCCGAGCGGCACAGCGTGAGCGTCGGCGAGCTGGGGGCGGAGGCGCTCGAGGAGCTTCAGCGGCGCTACCTGCTGAAGCCGGCCGACGTACGGCCGCGCGTCTATTACCGCCTCACCGACAACTGGCTGGAGCTCACCGTGCGCTTCGTGGCCCGCGATCACGGCATCCGCGAGCAGAAGGACGCGATGAGCCGCGACATCCTGGGCGCACTCGACGCGGCCGGCATCGGCGTCGCATCGGCGACCTTCGCGATCGTCGGGCTGCCGCCCGTCAGGCTGCAGGACGGAGCGCACGACGCCCGGCCGGTGCTGCGTGGAGCCTGAGCCCCGTCGCGCCGGTGGGGCGGGCCCCCCGCGGCGGCCGCGCGGGCCGATCCCGGCCATCCTGCGGCGAGCCCTCGGCCATGCCGCCCTGGCGACGGGCCTGCTCCTGGCCGCCGCCTGTGCGACGCGGATCGTGCCGGCGCCCACGGCCGATCGCCTGCCCGGCCCCGGGGCCGCCGCGCTGGCCGAGGCGGCGGGGGTGCGCGTCATCGTCGCCGCCGACGCGTGGCGCGGCTTCCCGGCGGACCTCGCGGATTCGGTCACGCCGATGCTCGTCACGATCCACAACGGGAGCGAGCGCCAGCTGATGATCCGGTACGAGCACTTCGCCCTCACGAGCCCGGAGGGCCGGCGCTTCGCGGCGCTTCCGCCGTTCGAGATCACCGGGGTGGTCAGCGAGCCGGTGCCCGGGTTCCACCCGCCCGTGCGGTTCGGCGTGGCGCCCTACCTGTCACGCTGGTATCCGGGCTGGACGGTGTTCGGTGGGCCGTTCCCCTTCCACACCGCCTACTACGACGCCTTCTACCCCGCCTTCACGCGCGTCGCCCTGCCCACCGGCGACATGGTGCAGAAGGCCCTGCCCGAGGGCGTCGTGGAGCCGGGCGGACGGGTGGCCGGCTTCGTCTACTTCGAGGAGGTGAAGGACGTGGAGGCCCTGACGTTCGCCGCCCGCCTCGTCGAGCCCTCCGCGGCCACGCCGTTCGCGGAAGTCAGGCTGCCCTTCGTCGTCGACTAGATCCGTGAGCGCAGTCGGCGGCACGGCTCTTGCCGCCCGTGTCGGGAAACACGACGTGGAGGTGTGCCGTGGATTCGAACGTCTTCGCGGGCAAGTGGAAGCAGTGGCGCGGTCAGGCCAAGCAGTGGTGGGGCGAGCTGACCGACGACGAGCTCGATCAGATCGAGGGCCACAAGGACCGTCTCGTCGGCAAGCTCCAGGAGAAGTACGGCTACACCAAGCAGCAGGCCGAGGAGGAGATCGCGCGCCGCACCGATCAGGCGGCGTGACGGAGGACGTCGCGGCGGCGCGGCGAGGGGCGTTCTAGTCCTTCGCCGCGACCGCGGCGGCGCCGCCGCGGCGCAGCAGCACGAGTGCGATCACGAGGGCGAGGACCATCAGCGTGAGGAGCCCGAGCTCCAGCATGGCGAGCCGGAAGGCCTCCGCCCCCTTCTCCAGCACGTCCGAGAACTCCGCAGTGATCACGAGGACGCGCCGGATGGCGGCGATCAGGCCGACCACGAGGAAGGGCTCGGGCTTCAGGACGTGCTCGCGGAAGGAGACCTGCACCGTGTACAGGATCTCCGCGATCATGAGAACCAGGAGCATGCGGTCCAGCAGCCCGATCACCCGGTCCCCGAGCCCTTCGGTGAGGCTCCGGACGAGGTCGACGCCGACGACGACCAGCAGGCCGAGGGCGCTGCCCGCCAGCAGCACGCCGAGCCCCAGGTAGATCACGTCCTCCACGTGCGTGAAGGCGTGGGCGATGCGCTCGCGCGGGGGGAGGTCGGTCCCGGAGGACCCCCGCGCCACGTCAGCCG
>JAICGY010000295.1 GCA_025922915.1 Candidatus Methylomirabilota bacterium
GCCGGCCCTGCCGCCCGCCGGCTCCTGGGGCAGATCCTCGCGCGGCTCCTGGCCACCGGGGCGCCGCTGCCCGTGGAGGTGCTGGCCGCGCCGGCCGACCCGGAGGCGGCGGCCGCCCTGCGGGCCCTGGACGACCGGGACATGGTGCTGGTGCGCGACGGGCACGTGGTGCTCGCCTACCCGCTCTCCGCCCTCCCGACGCCGTTCGTGGTCGTGCTCGCCGATGGGCGCGAGCGCTTCGCGTGCTGCGCGATCGACGCCCTCGGCGTGGCGCCGCTGCTGGGCGAGCCGGTCGGCGTCCGCGCCCGGTGTCACGACTGCGGCGCGCCGCTGGCGCTCGAGGTGACGCCGGAGGGCCCGGTGGGCGGCCACGACACGGTGGCCTGGGTCGGCGAGCGGCGCGACATCCGCGAGAAGGCCTGCGCCTCCCTCTGACACACGCTCAACTTCTTCCGGTCGGAAGACCACGCCGCTGCATGGTGGGCCACCAGCCAGGCGCCCGGGGCCGCGGCCACGCTCCCCGAGGCCTTCCGGCTCGCCGCCGCGATCTTCGGCGACCGCCTGCGTGCCCTCCTCGACCGCCCGCTGCGCGAGGGCGCCGGGCGCCGGGAGGCTACGGGGACGCGACCGCCGCCACCGCGTGCGTGAGCACGGCGGGGTCGAGCGGCTTGGTGAGGTGCATGTCGAAGCCCGAGCGCAGCGCCTCGTCGCGGTCCTGCGGGCGGGCGTAGGCGGTGAGGGCGATGGCCGGGGTGGCCTGGTGCGGGGCTCCGGCCTGGCCGGAGCGGACGCGCCGGATCAGGCCGTAGCCGTCCTCGCCGGGCAGGCCGATGTCGACCAGCAGAACGTCGAACCGGTCGGGGCCGAGCGCGAGGGTCGCGTCGGCCGCCGAGGCGGCGAGGCGCACGCGCGCCCCGCACCGCTCGAGCACCGTCGTCACCATCTCCGACGTGTCGGGCTCGTCCTCCACGAGGAGCACGCGGACCCCCGGCAGGGGGGCGAGCCCGGTCCACGGAGCGTCGGCGCCCGCGCGGGCGCCGCGCGCGACGGCCGCCGACGGCGCCGGCGGCAGCGTGACGGTGAACGTCGCTCCGTGCCCCGGGCCGGCGCTCTCCGCCCGCACGTGCCCCCCGTGCATCTCCACGACGTGCCGGACGAGGGCGAGACCGAGCCCGAGGCCGCCGTGGGTGCGCCGTATGCTGCTGTCCGCCTGGCTGAACCGGTCGAAGATGTGCGGCAGGAAGGCGGGGGCGATCCCGATGCCGCTGTCGACCACCTGCAGGCACGCTGCCCCGTCGCGCTCGTCCAGCCGGACCTCGATGTGGCCGCCCGCCGCGGTGAACTTGACCGCGTTCGCCAGCAGGTTCCACACGACCTGCTGGAGCCGGCCGGGATCGGCGAGCACGGGCGGCGCCGCCGGGTCGAGGTCGGCGGTCACCTTGATGACCTTCGCGCCCGCCGCCGGACGCACGATCTCGAGCGCGGCCTCGATCACGCCGGGCAGCGCGACCTCGCGCACGCGGAGCTGCAGCTTGCCCGTGATGATGCGCGAGACGTCGAGCAGGTCCTCGATGAGCTGGGCCTGCATCCGCGCGTTCCGCTCGATCACCTCGTGCGCCCGGGCGACCGCCTCCGCGTCGAGGTGGCCGCTCCGCAGCAGCCGGCTCCAGCCGAGGATCGAGGTCAGCGGCGTGCGCAGCTCGTGGGACAGCGTGGCCAGGAACTCGTCCTTGGTGCGGTTGGCGGCCTCGGCCTCGGCGCGCGCGATCTGCTCGCGGGCCAGGAGCGCGGCGGTCTGCCTCAGGAGCCGCGCGTTCTCGACGGCGAGCCACGCGCGCTCGGCGACGGTGCGCAGGAGCGCGATCTCCGAGTCTTCCCACCGCCGCGGCGCGGCGGCGGTCGACGAGAGCGTGGAGGCCCACAATCCTTCCCGGAGCAGCGGCACCGCCACGAAGGCCTCGATGCCGTAGGGGGCGTAGCCCGTGGCGTAGCGGTCCGCGGTGCGCGGGTCCGCGCGCGTGCTCTCCACGACGACGGTGCGGCCCGCCTTCAGCGCGCTGACCGTCACCGGGCTGAACGCGGCCAGCGGGTACGTGCCGGCCACGGAGGGCAGGTCGCGATGGTAGTCGCGATGGATCGTCATCCGGTCGCCGGGCAGGTCGACCTCGTTGAACAGGCAGCGCGACAGCCCGAGGTGCTCGCCGACGGCGCGCGTCACCGTCTCCAGGAGGCGCTCGGAGTCGTTGAGGCGGCTCAGCTCCTCGGCCAGGTCGGCCAGGAACCGGTGCCGCTCGCTCGTGGCGGCCGTGCGCCGGCGGGACGGCCGGTTCGCTCGCGCCACCGCGCGCTCAGGCCCCGCGCAGCGCGGCCCACGCGAGCGCGAGCCAGCCGACGATGAAGGCGACCCCGCCCAGGGGCGTGACGGCGCCGAGCCAGCGCTGCCCGGTGAGGGCGAGCAGGTAGAGGCTGCCGGAGAAGAGCAGCGTGCCGGCGACGAAGCACCAGCCGGCGGTGACCGCCGCCCCGCCCGGCCACCGCGCCGCCGCCCAGCCGGCCGCCAGGAGCCCGAGCGCGTGGTACATGTGATAGCGGGCGCCGGTCTCGAACACCTCGAGCAGTGCCGGCGTGAGGCGCCCGCGGAGGCCGTGGGCGCCGAAGGCCCCCGCCGCCACCGCCACCATCGCGGACAGCGCGCCGACGGCGACGAGCGTGCGCTCCATCAGCAGGCGGGCCCGCGCGACGCGGGCCCGGCGACGACGGCGGTGCCGTGGGGGGTGACGACGCGGCCTGGGGTGACCATCGGATCCAGCATGCTCTCCTTCCCGGTGACCGGCGGGCGCGGGCTGCGCCCGGACGAGACTCCAGCGTAACGCGAAACGGACCCTGGAGAGAGGGCTCAGCCCGGCGCCGCGAGCGCCGTCACGAGGCGCGAGGCCAGCGCGGGGCCGGTGCCCTGCTCCTCGTGCTTGAAGAACACGAAGGCGTCGCGCCAGCCGGCCCCCACGCGCCGGATCGTCTCGACCCATCCGCGCAGCGCCTGGTCGTCGTACCCGGCGGCGCGCAGGCGCAGGTACCCCCAGTCGGCGGTCGCGATCGCCGGCGTGGCGCCCTCCTCGGCATCGACGACGCAGAGCGCGGCGTTGCGCGAGGCCAGCCGGGCGTAGACCTCGTCGGTGAACCACGACGCGTGACGGAACTCGAAGGCCGCCCGGACGTCGGCCGGCAGCCGGGCGAGCACGTCGGCCAGCCGGCCGGTGTCGGCCCTGAAATTCGGCGGCAGCTGGAACAGCAGCGGACCCAGCCGGGCGCCGAGCAGCCGCGCGGTGTCGCAGAAGAAGCGAAGCGGCTCGTCCACGTCGCGCAGGCGGGCGAAGTGGGTGATCCGCTGGGGCGCCTTGAGGACGAACGTGAAGGCGGGGGGCACGGCGGCGGCCCAGCCCTCGACCACCGTGGCGGTCGGCATCCGGTAGAAGGTGTTGTTGACCTCGACGGTGGAGAACCGACCGGCGTAGAAGGGCAGCATGGCCGCCGGCTTGATGGTCTCCGGATAGAACGAGCCCTTCCACTCCGGATAGTTCCAGCCCGACGTGCCGACGCGGACCTCCACGGCGCGGCTCAGATCGTGACGAGGCCGCCGTTGGGCGAGAGCCACTGGCCGGTGACGAACGAGGCCTCGTCCGAGGCCAGGAACAGCACCGCGGCAGCGATCTCCTCGGGCGACCCCAGCCGGCCGAGCGGCGTCTGGCGCTGGGCCAGCGTGCGGACCAGCGGGGGCAGCGGGTCCAGGAGGGGCGTGTCGATCCAGCCCGGACAGACGGCGTTCACGCGGATTCCGCGCGAGGCGACCTCGCGCGCGACCGAGCGGGTGAAGCCGAGGATGCCGGCCTTGGCCGCGCCGTAGTGCGGCGCCAGCTCCATCCCCACGAGGCCGGCCACGCTCGAGATGCTCACGATCGCGCCGCGGTTCACGCGGCTCATCCGGCGCAGCGCCTCGCGCGTGCAGTAGAAGGTCCCGTCCAGGTGCACGGCGAGCATGCGGCGCCAGGTCTCGTCGCTCATGGCCTGGGTGATGTCCCAGTGCGCGGTGACGGGCCGGCCGGACAGCATCTCGCCGACGCGGGCTTCCACCTTGCCGAGGGCGCGGTCGCGGTCCGGGCCGCCGACGTCGCCGATGCCGGCGTTGTTCACGAGGACGTCCAGCCCGCCGACGGTCCCGTCCACCTCCTCGAACATCGCCCGCACCTGGGCGCTGTCCGCCACGTCGGCGACGATCGCGCGCGCCTGCCCGGCCGGGATGGCCGCGACGGTGCGCTCGGCGGTGTCCTTGCGGACGTCGTTGACGACGACGCGGGCGCCCTCCGCGGCGAAGCGGAGCGCGATGGCCCGGCCGATGCCGGACCCGGCGCCCGTGACCAGCGCGATCTTCCCCTCGAGCTTCACCCCGTCACCTCCCCACGCCGGCCGTCTCGTCGACGTCGGCGTCCTCGCGGAAGTGAGGCAGGACCTCCTCCGCGAAGCGCTGCATCATCTCGAGCGTCCCCTCGTGGCTGCCGCCGTTCATCCCCGAGCACACGATGCCGGCCCGCAGCTCGTCGGCGAAGACCCGGAGCTTGTCGCGCACGGTGGCCGGGCTGCCGCAGATGATGTAGCCGCCCTGCTCCAGGTCCTCGAAGGTCAGCTCGGTCGGCATCTTCGGACGGTTCGTGAGCACCCGGCGCAGCGAGGGCTCCGTGACGTAGCCGGGCGGCTGCCAGAAGGGCGCGGCCATGCGCAGGCCGACGTGGTAGACCCAGAGGGCGTGCTTCCGGGCGATGGCCTCCGCCTCCGCGTCGCTCGCGGCGACGACGATCGGCAGGTTGACCGTCAGCTGGTAGCGGCTCGCCGTGTAGCCGGCCCGCTCGCACGCCTCGCGATACTCGGCGTAGACCTGGGCGATCCGCGCCAACGGGGTGAAGACCATGAGGTAGGGGAACCGCCGCTTCGCCGCCCACTCGACCGTCTCCGTCGAGCCCTGCGACGGGCACCAGACCGGCGGGTGCGGCTGCTGGAGCGGCCGCGGCCAGGGATTGACGAACGGGTACCGGTA
>JAICGY010000296.1 GCA_025922915.1 Candidatus Methylomirabilota bacterium
CGGCGTCCGCCACATCGTCTTCGACCCCGTCGCCCCCGATCTGGCCGTGATGCTGGCCAGCATGGAGCGGTTCGCGCACGACGTGCGACCGAAGGTGCGCCGGTGATCTCGCACGCCGAGGCCTGCGCCCTCATCGAGAGCCCACCGCCGGCGCTCGACGACCTCCTCGCGCGCGCGGGCGAGGTCCGCGACCGGCGCGGGCGCACGGTGACCTTCTCCGCGAAGGTGTTCGTGCCCCTCACCACGCTCTGCCGCGACTACTGCGGCTACTGCACCTTCCGCCGCGACCCGGGCGAGCCCGGCGCGCACACGATGACCCCGGACGAGGTGCTCGCCCTCGCCGAGGCGGGGGGGCGACTGGGCGCCAAGGAGGCCCTCTTCTCGCTCGGGGACCGGCCGGAGGCGCGGTTCGCCGAGCACCGGGAGTTCCTGCGCCGCCACGGCCACCGGACGACGCTCGGGTATCTGCGGGACGTCTGCGCGCGCGTGCTCGCCGGATCGCCGCTCCTGCCGCACGTCAATCCCGGTCTGATGGGCGAGCGGGACCTCGCCTCCCTCCGCGAGGTCACGGTGAGCATGGGGCTCATGCTGGAGACGACGTCGACGCGCCTGCTCGGCCCGGGCCTGGCCCACGACCGCGCACCCGACAAGGTGCCGGCGCGCCGCCTGCGCACGATCGCGCTCGCCGGCAAGCTGGGCATCCCCTTCACCACCGGGATCCTCATCGGCATCGGGGAGACGCCGCGCGAGCGCGTCGACGCGCTCGTCGCCATCCGCGACCTGCACGAGCGGCACGGGCACGTGCAGGAGGTCATCGTCCAGAACTTCCGGGCCAAGCCCCGCATCCCGATGCGCGACGCTCCGGAGCCCGGGCTCGACGACCTGCTGCGCACCGTCGCCGTCGCGCGCCTGCTGCTCGGTCCCGACGTGAACCTCCAGGCGCCGCCGAACCTGACGCCCGGCGTCTACCCCCGGCTCCTGGCCGCCGGCCTGAACGACTGGGGCGGCGTCTCGCCACTGACCCCCGATCACATCAACCCCGAGAAGCCCTGGCCGGGACTGCGCGAGCTGCGGCGGGCCACCGAGGGCGAGGGCTTCCTCTTCCGCGAGCGCCTGGCCATCTACCCCGAGTTCGCCCGGCGGCCGGAGTTCCTCGACGAGGAGCTCCGCGGTCGCGTGGCCGCCCTCGTGGACGACCGGGGGCTCGTGAGGGAATCGCATGAGCACTGGCGACGCTGGTAGCCTCCGGGCCGCCCTCGACTCCATCGACGTCGACGTCCGGGCCAGCCTCGCCCGCGCCCTCGACGGCGCCGAGGTCACCGTCGCCGACGGCGACCGGCTCTGCCGCGTCACCGGCCGCGCGCTGCAGGCCCTGGCCGTCGTCGCCGACGAGCTGCGGCGCCGGCAGGTCGGCGACACCGTCACCTACGTCGTCAACCGCAACATCAACTTCACGAACGTCTGCATCAAGCACTGCGGCTTCTGCGCCTTCAGCCGCGACCACCGCGAGGAGGAGGGCTACCTCCTGCCCATCGACGAGGTCGTGCGCCGGGCGCGCGAGGCGTGGGAGCTCGGTGCGACCGAGGTCTGCATCCAGGCCGGCCTGCCGCCCAAGCTGGACGGGCGCTTCTACATCGACCTCACGCGCGCCCTGAAGGCCGCGCTGCCGGACCTGCACCTGCACGCCTTCTCCCCCGAGGAGGTCCTCTACGGCTGCGTGCGGTCCGGGCTCCCGGTCAAGGAGTACCTGGCCGAGCTGAAGGCGGCCGGGCTCGGCACGCTGCCCGGCACCTCGGCCGAGATCCTCGACCAGGCCATCCGCGATCGCATCGCGCGCGGCCGCATCACCGTCGACCAGTGGATCGAGGTGGTCACCACCGCCCACGCCCTCGGCATCCGCACCACGTCCACCATCATGTACGGCCACGTCGAGGCCCCCGAGCACTGGGTGCGCCACATGGCGCTGCTCCGCTCCATCCAGAAGGACACCGGCGGGTTCACGGAGTTCGTCCCGCTGTCGCTCATCCACAGCGAGGCGCCGATGTACTCCAAGGGTCTCGTGCCCGGTGTCCGGCCCGGCGCCACCGGCGTCGAGGTCACCCGCATGCACGCCCTCGCCCGCCTCATGCTGGGCGCCAGCCTCCGCAACATCCAGTCCTCGTGGGTCAAGGAAGGGCCCAAGATGGCCCAGGCCCTGCTCGACGCGGGCGCCAACGACCTCGGCGGCACGCTCATCAACGAGTCCATCTCCACCTCCGCCGGCGCGCAGTACGGGCAGCTGGTGGGCCCCGCCGAGCTGCGGCGCTGGGTGCGCGAGGCCGGACGCCTGCCCGCCCAGCGCGACACCCTGTACACCGTGCTCCGCACGTACGCCGCCGGCGACGATCCGGACTCTCCTCTCGACCGCGTCGAGGACGCCGAGGCCCGCTTCGGCTCGTACCGCCGCCTCATCGCCTCCGGCGAGTTCCGCTTCACCCCGCGGTAGCCGCGCCCTGTGGCCTGTGGTATTAATGCGTTCCGCGCTCAACCGACCTCGAACGAAGGAGGATCCCCTGTGGCGAAGACGATGACCAAGGCTGCAGTCCTCGGCCACCTCGCGTCGAAGACGAACCTCAGCAAGAAGCAGGTGGCGGAGGTCTTCGACGAGACGCTCACCCTTGCCTGCAAGGAGGCCAAGAACGGCTTCGTGCTCCCGGGCTTCGGGAAGCTCGTGCTGGCCAACCGCAAGGCCCGGATCGGGCGCAACCCGCAGACCGGCGAGCCGATCAAGATCCCCGCGAAGCGGGTGTGCAAGTTCCGGCTCGCGAAGAGCGTCAAGGACGCGGTGCTTGGGAAGAAGTAGATCCGGGAGTCGGGCGGGGGGCCGCCGGCCCACCGCCCGACGCGCGCCGATGCCCGACGCCGGCGCGGATCCTCTCGCACCGCCACCGACTCCTTCGCTCGCGTCCGCGACGCTCCCGCGTGTCTGGCAGGGCGTGGGCTATCGTCCCCTCCCCGAACCGACGTCCGCCCGGGCCCTGTTCGACTACGCCGCCATCCCGTGGCCGGGGACGGTGGCCCTGGCCTGGGGGGCGTGGCTGCCGGCACCGCCGAGCGGCGAGCGGCTCGTGGCCGCCGCCCTGGGGTCGCGGCAGGGCACCGATGGCCTCCTGCACGGTCCCGTCGTGCGGACGGACGATGGGCCGGACGACCCGCTGGAGGTCGCCGGACAGCTGGTGACCGCCGCCCTCGATCACGCCACCGCGCTCGGCATCTCCACGGTGTTCGCCCGCCCCCAGGGCCTCGACCGCGTGTGGGTCCGCCTGGGCTTCATCCCCATGCCCGAGGTGGCGCTGCCGGCGGGACTCGCCGAGCGCCGAGGCGGCGGCCTGTACGCCTGGCGTGGCGGCAGTGCCCTCTGGACGCTGCGCGAGACGTCCCCACCGGCCTGAGGCCCGGATGCGCATCACCGCGCTGGCCGGCGGGACCGGCGCCGCGAAGCTGCTGCGTGGCCTCGCCGCGTGCCTGGGCCCCGGCGAGCTGACCGTCGTCGGCAACGTGGGGGACGACGCGGAGGTGTGGGGGCTGCACGTCTCGCCCGACCTGGACACCGTCACCTACGCCCTCGCGGGCCTTCTCGACACGGGGCGCGGCTGGGGCCGGGCCGACGAGTCGTTCCGCTGCCTGGAGGGAATGGCCGGGTACGGCGCGCCCACGTGGTTCACCCTGGGCGACCGGGACCTCGCGACGCACCTCGTCCGCACGCAGGCGCTGCGCGCGGGGCGCCCGCTCTCCGCGGTGACGGCCGACATCGCAGCCCGGCTGCGCGTCGCCGCCCGCATCCTGCCCGCCAGCGACGACCCCGTGCGCACGACCATCGTGACCCCCGACGGCCGGCTCGGGTTCCAGGAGTACTTCGTGCGCGACAAGGCGCTGGCGGAGGTGGTCGCCGTCGAGTACGGGAGCGCCGCCCGTGCGCGCCCGGCGGCGGGGGTGCTCGAGGCCATCGCGCATGCCGATCGCGTCGTGGTGTGCCCCTCGAACCCGGTGACGTCGATCGGCCCCATCGTCGCCGTGCCCGGCATCGCGGACGCCCTCGGCGCCGCCCGCGCGCGCGTCGTCGGGGTGAGCCCGATCGTCGGCGGCGCCGCGGTGAGCGGTCCCGCCGGTGCCCTCATGCGCGCGTGCGGCCTCCCCGTGTCCCCGCTCGGCGTGGCCCGGGCGTACGCGCCGTGGCTGGGGGCGCTGCTCGTGGACCCGCGCGACGCTGCGCTTGCGGCCGCGCTCGAGGCCGACGGCGTCCGCGCCGTCGTGGCCGAGGTGGTGATGACCGACCGGGCGCGCGAGGTCGCGCTCGCGCGCGCCGTGCTGGCGGCGTGACGGTGCGCGCGGCCCGCGTCGAGGACGCCGAGGCGCTGTGGCGTGTGCACGTCGCCTCGATCCGCCGCCTCTGCGTGGGCTGGTACTCGCGGGACGAGATCGAGGCCTGGACCGCGCGCCTGGCGCCGGGCGGCTACGTCGCGGCCATGGCCACCCACGCCCTCGTCGTGGCCGAGGAGGCCGGCGCAGTCACCGGCTTCGGGGAGCTGGATGCCGAGCGGGCCGAGGTCGTCGCCGTCTACGTCGCGCCCGACGCCGCCGGTCGGGGGGTGGGCGCCACGCTCCTCGCCCGGCTGGAAGCGATGGCGCGCGAGGGCGGCCTGGCGTGGCTCACCCTGTGCGCCTCGCTCAACGCGGAGGCCTTCTACGCCCGCCACGGCTGGCGGCCGATCGGCCGGGAGCGTCACCCCGTGGGCGACACGGTCGCGGTAGACTGCGTGCGCATGGAGAAGCGGGTCGCCGCATGATCGTCGCCGCCGTGCCGGTGAAGGACCTGGCCCACGCCAAGCAGCGGCTGCTGCCCGTGCTCGCCCCGGTCGAGCGCCGGGCCCTCGCCCGCGCGATGCTGGCCGACGTCCTCCGGGCACTGCGCGCCGTGCCCCTCGACGCGGTCTGGGTGGTCACGCGGGAGCCCGAGGCCGCGGCGCTCGCGCGAGCGCTCGGGGCCGAGCCGCTCGCCGAGGCCGAGAACCGCGGCCACACCGCCGCCGTGGCCGC
>JAICGY010000297.1 GCA_025922915.1 Candidatus Methylomirabilota bacterium
GAGTTCGGGGCGCTCACGCTGGCCATCTACGAGGCGCTGACGGGCGCCGGGTAGGGGCTACCTCGTCATCGTCACCGTCGTCGCCGCGGCCGGGCCGGGGGTGCTCACCGACTCCATCACGAGGTCCGGTGCGCGCGGCGGCCCGGGCGCCGTGCCCACGACCTCGTACGCCCCGATGTCGGAGGCGGGCCCGCCGGGCCGCGGGGTGCCGTCGATGTCCTCGATGACCTCGGCCAGCGTGAGCCCGGCGTCGCGTGCCGGCGAGTCCGCGCGCAGCCGGTAGTCGTCGCCGGCGGGGCTCACGAAGACCGCCGCCGGCGCGGCCACGATCGAGTGGAGGTCCTGGCCCGTCTCGTCGCGCCACCGGGCCAGATCGATGACGCTGCTGCCGTCCGTCAGCGTGAAGCGCCCCACGACCGCGTTGTGGTCGCTGGTGAAGCCGGGCCGGCTGTCCGGGCCGAGGCTGATGCTGCCGCGGAACGAGTGCGCGCTCCAGAGGATGTTGTCGTACACCCTCGTGTTCGTGGCGCCGTCGCGGATGTCGACGGCCCAGCGGGCGTCGGCGGCCTGCACGATCGTGTTGTGTGCGACGAGATTGGACCGCGAGGGGCCGCCGCCGTCGACCCGGTGGAGCGAGATGCCACTCGCGTGGTTGTCGAACAGGAGGTTGTTGACGATGCGCGAGTCCTGCACCCCGTCGGCGTCGATGCCCGAGCCCCCGCCGGCGCCGTTGGCGTAGACCACGTTGCCGTCCACGACGGCGTTCGAGATGACGCCGTCCCCGCCCCGGCTCGCGTCCCCGTTCAGGTGGATGCCGCTGGCGCGGTTGCCCCACGACAGGTTGGCCCGGATCACCGGCCGGTCGCCGCTGTTCGAGACGGCGATGCCGTGCTCGGCCTGCGAGCGCGAGGCGACGTTGGCCTCGATCAGGAGGTCGTCGCTGAACTCGGTGAGGATGCCCCACCGACCGTTCAGGTCGGCGGTGTTGCTGCGGATCGTCACGTGGCGGGTCCGGACGGCGCGGATGCCGGCCCGCGGCATGCCGGTCACGGTGAAGCCCTCGATCACCACGTGCGATGCGCCCTCGAGGTTGAGGCCGTCCGGCGTCCGCGGGTTGGCGGCGTTGACCACGGCCCCGGGATCCGCGCGGAAGACGATGGGCGCGGCGGCGGTGCCGCTGGTCCGGAGATCCATGCCGGCGTAGATGCCGGGCCGCACCACCACGGTGTCCCCCGCCTGCACCGTGTCCGCGGCCTTCTGCAGCGTGCGCCACGGCCGCGCGGCGGAGCCGGCCGCCAGGTCGTTGCCGGTCGGAGCCACGTGGTACCTGGCCGCCGCCGCCGGGGCCCGCGCGACGAGGAGGCCGGTGACGAACAGCGCGAGCGTGGCGAGACCGAGGACGACCGCCCTCGGGTTCCGGGCGTGCGGGACGGGCACGTCGATGACAGCCGGGCACACCAGAACGGCGACGATCGCACGCAGGCGCGCCCTGGTCATGACGGGCGGCCGATGGAGCAACGATCGTGCCCGACCGCCCGCGGTCACCTCAGCCCGTCGCCGGGGACGCTGCGCACCGGGCCATTGTCCGCTACGCTGGCCCGGCCGCGGGCTGACGGGCCCGCCGGGGGGAAGATCGCGTGGCGGGCATCTTCATCAGCTACCGCAGAGACGACAGCGGCGGCGAGGCGCGCCGGATCTGGGAGGGGCTCGCCCGGCGGTTCGGCGCCGACCAGGTCTTCATCGACAGCGTCACTCTCGAGCCTGGCGAGGACTTCGTGAAGGCGATCCACCAGAAGGTGGCGTTCTGCGACGTCGTCGTCGCCGTCATCGGCCCCGGCTGGCTCGACAGCGCGGGCGCCGACGGACGGCGCCGCCTGGACGACCCCGAGGACTGGGTGCGCGTCGAGCTCGCCGCCGCGCTCGAGCACGGCATCCGCCTCGTCCCCGCCCTCGTCCGGGGTGCCCGCCTGCCGGACGCGGGCGCGCTGCCCGAGCCCCTGGCCGCCCTCACGAATCACCAGGCCATCGCTCTCCGCCCCGCGACGTTCGAGCGGGACGTGGAGCGCCTGGGAGCCGGGCTCGCGCGGCGCCTGCCCGGGACGGGCCTCGCGGCGTGGTGGCTCGCGCTCATCACGCGCCGCCACCGGGCGGTCGACCCCCTGAGCCTCCAGAGGCCGGAGGCCGTCTGGCGCGCGCTGGGATTCCTGCTCGTGATGCTCCTGATCGGGGAGATCCTGCGCATGCCCGCCGGGCCCGTCACCGGGCCCTGGTCCCGGCACGCCGGCTACCTCGCGATTGCGGTGGTGTCCGGCGCCGTCGAGTGGCTCGCCGTGGGGGCCGCCCTCCACCTCGGGATGCGGGCGCTCGGCGGCCACGCCCCGTTCCAGGCGTCGATCGCGGTCTTCTGCTTCCTGTCCGCCTGGCTGCCCCTCATCGCGCTGTCGCAGGCGCCGGTCTGGGGGCTGAAGATCCCGGTCACGCAGGCGATGGCCGACATCGCCTGGGATCCGGCGGACGGCGTGGAGACCGTCGCCGAATTCGTGGCGGCGCTCGGCACGTTCGGGACCGTGCGACTGGTCGCGTCGTTCCTGGTGGCGTCGGCCCTCTGGCTCACGCTGCTGACGTCGGTGTTCGCCGCCCTGCGCACCCTGCACGGTCTCCGTGGACCGCGGGCGCTCGCGGCGTTCGGCCTCGGCCTGGCGGCCGGCGTGCTCTTCGTCGGGCTGTTCTACGCCCCGATGCTCGGGGGGATCTACGCCGCCCTCGGCCTCCGGGCGCCCTAGACGCGCGGGGCGGCGTCAGGCCGTCAGCCGCCGCCGGCGCGCTCGATCTTCGCCCACGTGTCGCGCAGCCCCACCGCCCGGTTGAACACCGGCCGCCCGGGGCGGTGGTCCCGCCAGTCCGCGCAGAAGTACCCCTGCCGCTCGAACTGGAACCGCGACTCGGCCGGCACGTCGGCCAGCGCCGGCTCCACCTTCGCGCCCGCGAGCACGTCCAGCGAGGCCGGATTCAGCACGCTCATGACGTCCTCGGCCTCGTCCGGCCGGGGCACCGAGAACAGCGTGTCGTAGAGCCGCACCTCGGCGTCGACCGCGTGCGCCGCCGACACCCAGTGGATCGTGCCCTTGACCTTCCGCCCCCGGGCGTCGCCGCCGCGGGAGTCGGGGTCGTACGTGGCGCGCACCGCCGCCACCCGGCCCGCGGCGTCGCGCTCCACGCCGGTGCACTTCACGATGTAGGCGTAGCGCAGCCGCACCTCGGCCCCGGGTGACAGGCGGAAGTACTTCGGCGGCGCCGGGTCCCGGAAGTCGTCCTCCTCGATGTGGAGGACGCGGGAGAACGGCACCTTCCGCGTCCCGGCCGCCGGGTCCTCGGGGTTGTTGACGGCCTCCAGCTCCTCCACCCGGCCCTCGGGATAGTTCTCGATCACCAGCCGGAGCGGCCGCAGGACCGCCATGCGGCGCTCGGCGCGCCGGTTGAGGTCCTCGCGCAAGCAGTGCTCCAGGTGACCGAGCTCCACGACGTTGTCGGCCTTGGCCACGCCGACCCGCTCGCAGAGATCGCGGATGGCCTCCGGCGTGTAGCCGCGACGGCGGAGGCCGGCGAGCGTCGGCATGCGCGGGTCGTCCCAGCCGCTCACCCGTCCCTGCTCCACCAGCGCGAGGAGCTTGCGCTTGCTCATGATCGTGTGGCTCAGGTTCAGGCGCGCGAACTCGATCTGCTGGGGATGGTAGATGCCGAGCGCGTCGAGGTACCAGTCGTAGAGCGGGCGGTGGTCCTCGTACTCCAGCGTGCAGATGGAGTGCGTCACGCCCTCGATGGAGTCGGACTGCCCGTGGGCCCAGTCGTACATCGGGTAGATGCACCAGGCGTCGCCCGTGCGCTGGTGCGTCGCCTTGCGGATCCGGTACATCACCGGATCGCGCAGGTTGATGTTGGGCGAGGCCATGTCGATCTTGGCGCGCAGGGTCTTGCTCCCGTCGGGGAACTCGCCGGCCCGCATGCGCCGGAAGAGGTCGAGGTTCTCGGCCACCGAGCGGTCGCGGCACGGCGACGGGCGCCCGGGCGCCGTCAGCGTGCCGCGGTGCTCGCGGATCTCGTCCGGCGTCAGGTCGTCCACGTAGGCCAGGCCCTTGCCGATGAGCGCCTCCGCCCACTCGTAGAGCCGCTCGAAGTAGTCGCTGGCGTGGTACAGGTGCTCGCCCCAGTCGAAGCCGAGCCAGCGGATGTCCCGCATGATGGCGTCGACGTACTCCTGGCTCTCCTTGGTGGGGTTCGTGTCGTCGAAGCGGAGGTGGCAGCGCCCGCCGAACTCCCGGGCCAGGCCGAAGTCGATCCAGATGGCCTTGGCGTGGCCGATGTGCAGGTAGCCGTTCGGCTCCGGCGGAAAGCGCGTCACCACCCGGCCCCCGAACCGGCCGGTCCGGTTGTGCTCCCGCACGATGTCGCGGATGAAGTTGCTCGGCGTCGTCGCCTCGGCCATCCGCTAGATCGTATCACCGGGACGAGCGACCCGGGGTGGATCCGACCCGTATCCCCGGTGATCCATTGCCCGCGCGCTGGCCCCGGGGGTACCGTGAAGCCGTGCGCCAGGCCCATCCCACGTGCGTGCGCACGCGCCGCCTGACGCGTCTCGAGTACGAGGCGCTGGTCGAGCGGGGTGTGTTCGATGAGGACGACCCGAGGCACGCGGCCGCGTCGCTCCGGATCCGGCTCGCGCTCGACCGGGCCTTCGGCCGGGGCCATCACGTCCGGCCGCAGTTCCCGATCGCCCTCGACGAGGTGTCCGAGCCCGAGCCCGACATCGCGGTCGTCCGGGGGCGGATCGAAGACTACCGCGACGCCCATCCCACCTCACCCGTCCTCGTCGTGGAGGTCGCCGATTCGTCGCTCGCCCGGGACCGCGGCCGCACGGGCAGCCTGTACGCCCGGGCCGGCGGCCCCGACTACTGGATCGTGAACCTGACGGACGGCGTCCTCGAGATCTACCGCGACCCGCGGCGGACCGCCGCGGGCCGGTGGCGCTACGCGGCCGTGCGCGTGCGGAAGCCCCGCGCCACCGTGAGCC
>JAICGY010000298.1 GCA_025922915.1 Candidatus Methylomirabilota bacterium
ACGCCGCCGATCGAGCCGTAGGTGGCGGAGTAGTTGGCGAAGTTCGTGACGTAGACGCGCAGCCCGAAGGAGATCGCGAGAAAGAGGACGAGCGCCACCGCGGAGCCCGGCGTCACCCACTGCCACCGCTGCGCCTTTGCCGGCGCCAGGTAGTACACCAGCCCGATGCCGACGAGGACCAGCACGATGACGACCGGCACGCTGACGATGTTCCACGTCGTCGTGAAGACCGGCCCGAGGCCCAGCCGGTCGGCGAGCGTTGCCCCGAACTTCGGGCCGAAGATCATCAGCACCAGCGCCCCGATGATGAAGAGCGCGAAGGCCACGGTGAGCAGCACCGCCAGGCCCCGGCGCTTCCACCACGGCCGGGGCTCCTCGACGTCGTAGGCGACGTTGAGCGCGCTCATGATCGAGGCCATCCCGCCCGAGGCCGACCAGAGCGCGAGGAGCGCGCCGAGGGAGAGCAGGCTGCCGCGGGCGCCTTCCTGGATCTCGCCGAGCGTCTTCTGGATCATCGACGTGGCATCGGGCGGCAACGCCTGCGCCGCGTACTCCATCAGCCGGTCCATCAGCCCCGCGATCGGGAGCATGCCGAGAAGGGCGGTCATGAAGAGGAGGGCGGGGAAGAGGGCGAAGAGAAAATAGTAGGCGAGCGCGGCGCCGCGGTCCAGGACCTCGTCCTCCGAGATCTCGTTCCAGACGCGCTTGCCGAGCTCCCCGACGGAGAGCCCGCCGAGCTTCCAGGGCGACGCCGGATGTCCGGGGCTCGTGTCCGCAGCGGGGCTGTTTGCCATGGCTCCTCCGCTCAGCGCGTGCGGGTCAGCGTGACGACCCCCTGCGGCGCCGGCAACGCCCCACGCTCGTCCGTGAACTCTCCCTGCAGACGTCCCTCGCCCTCGGGGCGCAGGACGATGACGCCGCCTCCGAGCAGCGGGAAGCGAACGTGCCCGTCGCTCTCCACGTTGCCGACGCGCCGGGAGGTGCGCGTCACGCCCCCGCCCACGAACGTGAACTGGGCCATCACCTGACCGGGGTCGCTGGTCGGAGTGATGATCGCCTCCATGGAGCCGCGACCCCGCGCACCTGCCGTCCAGTCTCCGCTCCACGTGCCGACCAGCGGCTCGATGCCGCTCGACGCCTCGGCCACTCCGTGGGGCGGCTGGCAGCGGACCGCCAGCACGACGAGCAGGACGACGACGAGGCCGAGCGTCTGGCGCATCGACCCTGACATCAGCAAGGGCCGCGCCAACGGCGCACGGGCCCGGATCTCGAGCCTGGACCGCCGGAGGACGGGCGCACTTCGACTCGTACGCGTGCGGCACCGCGCTTGCTTGTACATCTGGCATGGCGAGACGAGTCGGAACACCGAGCGCGCGGGAGCACCGGGCCACGGACACGACTCTCGCGAAGCGCGCCCCCGTCGTGGTGGTCACCGGCGCCTCCGCCGGCGTCGGCCGCGCCGTCGTCCGCGCGTGGGCGCGCAAGGGCGCCCGGCTCGGCCTGCTCGCGCGCGGGCGCGACGGCCTCGACGCCGCACGGCGGGAGGTGGAGGCGGCGGGCGGGGAGGCGCTGGTCGTGCCGACCGACGTCGCCAGTGCCGAGGAGGTCGAGGCGGCCGCCACGGCGGTGGAGGAGACGCTGGGCCCGATCGACGTCTGGGTCAACAACGCGATGGTCTCCGTGTTCTCGCCGGTGTCCGAGATGACGGCCGACGAGATCCGGCGCGTCACCGAGGTCACCTACCTCGGCACGGTGCACGGGACGCTGTCCGCGCTCCGCCGGATGAAGCCGCGCGATCGCGGGGCCATCGTGCAGGTCGGCTCCGCGCTCGCCTACCGCGGCATCCCGCTGCAGGCGGCGTACTGCGGCGCCAAGCACGCGATCCAGGGGTTCGTGGACTCGCTACGCTGCGAGCTGCTCCACGAGGGCAGCCGCGTGCGGCTGTCGATGGTCCAGCTGCCTGCGCTCAACACGCCGCAGTTCGACTGGGTGCGCACGCGCCTGCCCGGGCGCCCCCAGCCCGTGCCCCCGATCTTCCAGCCCGAGGTGGCGGCGGCCGCCATCGTGTGGGCGGCCGAGCACGACCGCCGCGAGGTCTGGGTGGGCTTGCCGACGGTCGTCACCATCCTCGCCAACCGGCTCGCGCCCGGCCTCGTGGAGCGCTACCTGGCGCGCACGGGGTACGCGGCGCAGCAGACGAGCGAGCCCGTCGCGCCGGGGCGCCCGGACAACCTGCTCGAGCCCCTGCCCGGCGACCACGGCGCGCACGGCGCCTTCGACGCCCGTGCCTACCCCTGGAGCATCCAGGCCTGGATGACCACCCATCCCAAGACGGTGGCCGCGGCCGCCGGCGCCATCGCCTTCGTCGGCGGAGCGCTGCGCGGGATCACACGCCGCGCGGCCTGACCGCGCGCGACACCTCCCGCGACATCTCGATCAGCCGGAGGCCCACCTCGACCACCGGAGGCACCACGCGGCGATGACGCAGCGCCCATGGCAGGCCGGCGAGCGCGGCGGCGAGACCCGGCATCAGGGCCACATCGGCGAGCGCCGGCCGCGCCCGCTGCACCGAGCGCACGAGCGCGGACCGCAGGGGGCGGCGGAGCCAGAGGCACCAGATCGAGTTGCGGAGGAGCAGCCGCCTCCGGCGGGCGGTGTCGCGGTGCCGCGACGGGTGATGATGGATCACGACGTCCCGGACGTAGGCGAGCGCCCAGCCGCCCGCGGCGAGGTCGAGCGCGAGCAGCTCCTCCTCTCCCCCAAGGAAGAAGCGCGGCTCGAACCCGCCGACCTCGAGGAACGGTCGCCGGCGCACCATCGTGGCCGCGCAGAGGAAGCCCAGGACGGGGACGCCCGGCAGACCGGGCGCCGCGAGCAGCGGGCTGGCCGCCATGCCGGCGCACGCGGGATCCTCGCGCTCGTCCGGCCCGACCAGCACCCGCCCGGTGACGAGCGCGAGCCGCGGGTGCCGATCGAGCAGGTCGGCCGCCCGCGCGAGCGCGCCGGGTGCCCACCACGTGTCGTCGTCGCAGAAGGCCACGTACGGGGTCGTGGCCAGAACCACCCCGACGTTGCGCCCCGCGGCGCCGAGGTTCCGCCCGAGCGAGACGACGTCCGCGTCCGGAAAGCGCCGGCGCAGCGCCGTCGCGGTGCCGTCCGCGGACCCGTTGTCCACCACCACGATCGGCGGCGCCTCCGGCAACCGCCGCAGACGCTCCACGGTCGTGGCCACCTCCGGCGCCCGGTCGTGCGTCAGCACGACGACCGTCAGCCGTGGGTCGCTCACGAGAGCCTCCAGAACCGCTCCGGCGCGAACGCGTCGGCGTGTCCCGGACGCCCCCGCGTGGCCAGGGCGCGCAGCTGCGAGCGGTAGCAGGCCACGGCGCGCCGCTTGAGCGCGGGCGACCCGTGGCTCGTCGGCTCGAGCGGCTCCGCGCGGAGACCGGCGTCCGCGAGACCGGCGAGCGCGGCGTCGACCAGGCCGGGAATGCGGCGATAGAGCGCGTCGGCGTACACCAGCCAGTCGTGGCCGGGATGGCGCGCGCGCGCACGGAGCGCGGCCCGGTGGACGAGCCGGTGGTCCTCGTGGAAGAGGCCGAGGGGGACGGCCACGCAGCGGGGCCGGACGCCGGACAGGAGCGGCTCGAGCGCGGCGGTCACGGCCTCGACCGGCGGCGACGGGCCGTACTGCGCGTCGAGGAAGCCGAGCCAGACGGGGCGGGCGCCGAGCAGCGCGAGGGCCGCCCCGTCCTCCGCGCGCCGCGCCGCCATGGGCCGGTCGCCCGGGCGGAAGCCGGCCGCGATGTCCCACTCGGTGAGAGGGGTGTCGGGCGGTGGGTCGCCGGCGAAGATGGTGACCACGGTCGCTCCCGGCCGCGCCGCGAGGAGCTCGCCGCAGGACAGCACGGCGTCGTCGCAGTGCGGGGACACGACCAGGAGGGGCGGTCCCGCGCTACGGGTAGGCCTCGACGAAGAGGCTCTCGCGCTCCCGGTTGTCGAGCTCGACGATCCCGGCATGGGCGCTCGCCGTCTGTCGGAAGGCACAGCGCACGACGTGACGGAACCCGGCCTTCCGGCACACCTCGTCGGCGAGGTCCCAGGTGAACGGCGTCCGCACGGAGCCGTACCACGCGATCTGCACGGCCAGCTTGCCGCCGAGGCTCTGCACGTCGTGGTCGGGAATGTAGAAGTAACCACGGTCACCGCGGCGGTAGGCGTCGATGGCGCGGTCCAGGTCCGGCAGCGCGAGGCGCAGAACGCCCGCCGGCCGGAGCACCCGGCGAAGCTCGCCGAGGGCCGGCACGAGGTCCGCGTATGGCAGGTCCTGGAGGGCGTGGACGGCGACCGCGTAGTCGAACGTTCCGGCCGGCCAGGGCAGCCCCGCGCGCACGTCGACGCTCTCGATACCCGCTCCGGCGATGCGATCCGAGTTCACCCAGCCCGGCGCGGGATGCGGACCGCAGCCCCAGTTGAGCCGCCGCACCGCGCCCTCCACGCACACCGCCGATTCTCCGACCACGGAGGCAGGTGACAGCAACGCGCGCGCCGCCATGGGATGGATGCGCGGCCCGACAATCGAGAAGAGCCGCTCGTCGTGGCATCCCGTTCGCAGGGCGACGCCAGGTGGCGACTTCTCGTCGTCAAACTTGCGCGAGGGAGGTCCGGCGGGCATGCGGGTGCTGGGCGTCAACGGCGTCTTCCACGATCCGGCCGCGGCCCTCGTCGTCGACGGTGAGATCGTCGCGGCGGCCGAGGAGGAGCGCTTCACGCGCCGCAAGCACGGGAAGGCGCCTGTTCCCTTCTCGACGTGGGAGCTGCCCGAGCAGGCCGCGCGGTGGTGCTTGGCCCACGCCGGCCTCCAGCCGGACGACGTCGACGCCGTGGCGTACTCGTACGAGCCGAGGCTGGCCGCGGCCGCCGGCCCGGATCCGACGGCCGGCGCGTGGGAGGGGCTCCGGACGCTGTACGTGCAGCGCGCGCCTCGCTTCCTGGCCACGGCGCTGCCCGGTCTCGATCCCGAGCGCGTGCGGTTCGTGCCGCACCACGTGGCCCACGCCGCCT
>JAICGY010000299.1 GCA_025922915.1 Candidatus Methylomirabilota bacterium
CGCGGCCGGCGCGGCCGCGCGTGGCGCGACGAGCCCGGGGCGAGCCTGCTGCTGTCCGTCGTGCTCCGGCCGCGGCTGGAGCCGCCGGCCCTGCCGACCCTGTCGCTGGCGGCCGCGGTCGCGGTGGCGGAGGCGCTGCGCGAGGAGCCGGGCGTCGACGCGCGGCTGAAGTGGCCCAACGACGTGCTCGTCGGCGGCCGCAAGATCGCCGGCGTGCTCCTCGAGGCGCGGCTCGGCCACGGCGACACCGTGGCCGTCCTCGGCGTGGGCATCAACGTGGGGCAGCGCGCGTTCCCCGCCGACCTCGCCGGCCGCGCCACCTCCGCGTCGCTGGCCGCGGGCCGGGCCGTCGAGCGCGAGCGCGTGCTCGAGGCGGTGGTGGCGGCGGTGCACCGCTGGCGCGGCCGGCTGGAGCGGGAGGGCTTCGCGCCCGTCCGGGCGCGGTGGCGCGAGCTGGCCGACACGCTGGGGCAGCCGGTCGCCGTGGACGGCGTGAGCGGCACGGCGGTCGACATCGACACCGACGGCGCCCTGCTCGTGGACGCGGGCGGGCGGCGGACGCGCGTGCTGGCCGGCGAGGTCACGGAGGCTCCCGTCTGATGCTGCTCGCACTCGACGTCGGCAACACGAACCTCAAGATCGGGGTCTACGACCGCCGCCGGCTCCTCGCCGCCTGGCGGCTGCTCAGCCGGCGCGACCAGACGGCCGACGAGTACGGGCTCTTCATCGAGAGCCTCCTCCGGACGCGGGGCCTCGAGGCCCAGGCGATCACGGGCGTGGCGATCGCCAACGTGGTGCCCCAGGTCCAGTCGACGTTCGAGCTCGTGGCCGAGCAGTACTTCGGCCATCCGGCCTTCAATGTCACGGCGGAGACAGCCGGGGTCCCGCTCGAGGTCGACCAGCCCGCCGAGGTGGGCGCCGACCGCATCGTGACCGTCGCCGGCGCGCTCGCCCGCCACGCGGCGCCGCTGATCGTGATCGACCTCGGGACGGCGACCAAGTTCAACTGCGTGAGCGCGCGGGGCGCCTTCGTCGGCGGGGCCATCGCCCCCGGCATCCGCACCGCCGCGGACGCCCTGCTCAGCCGCGCCGCCCGCCTCTTCAACGTCGAGCTGGTGCGCCCCAAGGAGGCCGTCGCGCGCAACACCGTGACGAACATCCAGTCCGGCTTCGTCTACGGCTTCGCGGCGCTGGTGGACGGGATGGTGGCGCGGATCCGGGCGGAGATGGGCGGCGATCCCGTGGTGGTGGCGACGGGGGGACTGGCCCCGCTCATCGCCGACGTGACGCCGTCGATCCAGCACGTCCACGAGCACCTCACGCTCGAGGGCCTGCGCGTGGTCTGGGACCGCCTGCACCCCGCGCCGGACGGGCGTCGCGATTGACACCCCCGGGGGGCGGCCAGTATACTGCGCAAAATCTGGTATGACTCCGACGCGGGAATCCTACATCTGGTGATCGGGACGCCAACGCGCTAGCACGGGGAGGGAGCCGAGCATGGGCATGTGGGTGGGGCGGGGACGCAAGGCGAGGGTGGCGTACGGCTTCGACGATGTCGCGCTGGTCCCCGGCGCCCTGACGGTCAACGCCGCCGAGGTCGACATCTCCTGGGAGCTGTGCGGGAGGCGGTACGACCTGCCGATCCTCGCCGCCGCCATGGACGGCGTGGTGGGTCCGCGGCTGGCGATCGAGATGGGGCGCCTCGGCGGGCTCGCCGTGCTCAACCTCGAGGGCATCTTCTCCCGCTACGAGAACCCGGACGACGTGCTCGACCGCATCGTGTCGGCGAGCCAGGACGACGCCACCAAGATCATCCAGTCCATCTACGGGGAGCCGATCAAGGAAGAGCTCATCCACCGCCGCATCCAGGAGATCAAGAAGGGCGGGGCCCCCGCCGTCGTGTCCTCCATCCCGCAGCGCGCGGAGCGGTTCGCGCAGATCGCCCAGGAGGCGGGCGCCGACCTCTTCGTCGTGCAATCCACGGTGACCACCGCGCGGCACGTCGCGACGGAGTACACGCCGGTCGACTTCCGCAAGCTCAAGAAGTCGCTGGCCATCCCCCTCATCATCGGCAACTGCGTGACCTACGAGGCGTGCCTGGAGCTCATGGAGACCGGCGTGGATGCGCTGCTGATCGGCGTCGGTCCCGGCGCCGCCTGCACGAGCCGGGAGGTCCTCGGCCTCGGCGTGCCGCAGGTGACGGCCACCGCCGACGCCGCGGCCGCCCGCGACTTCTACTACAAGCAGCGCGGCCGCTACGTCCCCGTCATCACCGACGGCGGCATGAGCACGGGCGGCGACGTCTGCAAGGCGTTCGCGGCCGGAGCCGACGCGGTGATGATCGGCTCCGCGTTCGCCCGCGCCACGGAGGCGCCCGGCCGCGGCTATCACTGGGGCATGGCGACCCCGCACGCCAACCTGCCGCGCGGCACCCGGATCCGCGTGGGCATCGCCGGACCGCTCGAGCAGATCCTCTTCGGGCCCGCCTTCACCGAGGACGGCACGCTGAACCTCGTGGGGGCCATCCGCACCTGCATGGGCTCGGTGGGCGCCCAAACGATCCGCGAGCTGCAGCAGACGGAGCTGATCATCGCTCCCACCATCAAGACCGAGGGCAAGGTCTTCCAGCAGGCGCAGAAGCTGGGGCGGCCGCGGTAGGGGGCGGGCGGCCGTCATGGAGCCGACGGCAGCCGCCCGCGGGCTCGATCGCGTCGTCGTCCTCGACTTCGGCGGGCAGTACACCCAGCTGATCGCCCGCCGCATCCGGGACCTCGGCGTGTACTCCGAGATCTTCCCGTTCAATCATCCGCTCGACGACGTGCTCGGCCCCGACTGCAAGGGCATCGTCCTGTCCGGCGGGCCGTCGAGCGTCTACGATGCGGACGCCCCGCTGCCGCCGCGCCGCCTGCTCGAGGCGGGCGTGCCGCTCCTCGGCATCTGCTACGGCATGCAGGCGATGGGCTACCTGCTCGGCGGCGACGTCGTGCCGGCCGAGCGCCGGGAGTACGGCCGGGCCGAGGTCACGGTGCAGGGGACGAGCCCGCTGCTGCGCGGCGTGGAGCCGGACGCCGGAGGCCGGCTGTCGGTCTGGATGAGCCACGGCGACACCGTGCGGCAGGCGCCGCCGGGATTCACGGCGCTCGGCGCCACGCCGAACTGTCCGGTGGCGATGATGGCCGACGAGTCGCGGCATCTCTACGCCGTGCAGTTCCATCCCGAGGTCGTGCACACACCGCAAGGCCTGCGGATCTTCGAGAACTTCCTGGAGCTCTGCGGCGCGCGCCGGACGTGGTCCATGGCCGGCTTCATCGACCGCGAGGTGGAGGCCATCCGGGCGCGCGTGGGACGGGACCGGGTCCTCTGCGCGCTGTCCGGCGGGGTCGACTCGTCGGTGGTGGCCATCCTCGTACACCGGGCGATCGGCGACCAGCTGACGTGCGTGTTCGTGGACAACGGTCTGCTGCGCGCCGGCGAGGCGGAGGCCGTCGTCCGGACGTTCCGGGACGCCTTCAGGATCAACCTCATCCACGCGGACGCAAGCAAGCGATTCCTCGAGGCTCTGGTAGGTGTCACCGATCCCGAGATCAAGCGCAAGCGCATCGGGGCCGAGTTCATCGCCGTGTTCGACGACGAGGCCCGCCGGCTGGGGGACATCCCGTGGCTGGCCCAGGGCACGCTCTATCCGGACGTGATCGAGTCGGTCTCCTTCAAGGGGCCCTCGGCGACGATCAAGACCCACCACAACGTCGGCGGGCTGCCGACCACGATGCGGTTCCGGCTGATCGAGCCGCTGCGCGAGCTCTTCAAGGACGAGGTCCGCCGGCTGGGCGAGCTGCTCGGGCTGCCGGCGGAGATCCTGTGGCGCCAGCCGTTTCCCGGGCCGGGCCTGGCGATCCGCGTGCTGGGCGAGGTGACGGCGGACCGGCTGGACGTGCTGCGCGAGGCCGACGCCATCGTGCAGGAGGAGATCCGGACGGCGGGCCTGGAGCGCGACCTGTGGCAGGCGTTCGCGGTGCTCCTGCCCGTGAAGACGGTCGGCGTCATGGGGGATTTCCGCACCTACGCCAACGTCGTCGCGCTCCGCGCCGTCACCAGCCAGGACGCCATGACGGCGGACTGGGCGCGCCTGCCGTACGACCTTCTGGGCCGGCTGAGCAACCGCATCATCAACGAGGTGAAGGGCGTGAACCGGGTCGTCTTCGACGTGTCGTCGAAGCCCCCGGCCACCATCGAGTGGGAGTAGGGCGGGCCCCGGTGACGCACGCCGAGTTCGTCCACCTGCACGTCCACTCCGAGTACAGCCTGCTCGATGGCGCGGCCCAGCTCGAGAAGCTGGTGGCCAAGGCGCGGGCGCTCAAGTTCCCGGCCATCGCCCTCACCGACCACGGCAACCTCTTCGGCGCCATCGACTTCTACCTCGCCGCCCAGAAGGCCGGCATCAAGCCGATCGTCGGCTGCGAGCTCTACGTCGCCCCCGCCGGCCGGAAGGAGCGCGGCTCGCAGGACGGCGGCTACGAGGGTGCCAATCACCTGACCGTCCTCGTCCGGGACCGCGCCGGGTATCGCAACCTGGTCAAGCTCGTCTCCCGGGCCTACCTGGAGGGCTTCTACTACAAGCCGCGCGTCGACAAGGAGCTGCTCGCCGAGCACGCCCAGGGGCTCGTCGTCCTGTCGGGGTGCCTCAACTCCGAGGTCTCGCGGCTGATCAGCGCGGGCGAGATCGGCCGGGCCCAGCAGGCGGCGGGGTGGTACCAGGAGGTCTTCGGAAAAGATCATTACTTCATGGAGGTTCAGGCCCACGGCCTGAGCGAGCAGGTGAAGGTCACGGGCGAGACGCTCAGGATCGCCAAGGCGCTCGGGGCGCCGGTGGCGGGCACCAACGACTCGCACTACCTCGAGGCCGGCCACGCCCGGGCCCACGAGGCGCTACTCTGCATCCAGACGGGCGCCACGATGAGCGACCCCGACCGCTGGCGCTTCTCCACCGAGGAGTTCTACGTCAAGTCGGCGGAGGAGATGGCGCGGGTGTTCGCCGACATCCCCGAGGC
>JAICGY010000300.1 GCA_025922915.1 Candidatus Methylomirabilota bacterium
CGGACTGGCGCCACCTCGACGACGAGGACCTCGAGCGCGTGGAGGAGCAGGTGCGGCGCCACCACGCGCGCCTCGTCGCCCTCGGGGAGATCGGCCTGCCGTGGTACTCCCTCGAGGGCGACCCCGACGCCGTCCGGCGCATGGTCCGGGCGCGCGCCCGGCTCGACCGGCTGCTGGCGCTGGCCGCCCGCTACGACCTCGCGGTCACCCTGCACGCGCCGCACGGGGCGGCGGGCGGCGCCCTCGAGGCGCTCCGACGGCACGGCATCGAGCGCGCGGTGTTCCACTGGCACAAGGCGCCCGCGGACGTGACCCGCGCCATCGTCGACGCCGGCTACCTGGTCTCGGTCGGGCCGGAGGTGGTCTATCGCGACCGGGATCGCGAGCTCGTCGAGCTCGTGCCGCTCGACGCCCTGCTCGTGGAGAGCGACGCGCCCTGGGAGTACCGCGGCGAGTTCGCCGGCCTGCCGTCGGGGCCGTGGCTGGCCGGGCGCGTCGCCGAGGAGGTGGCGAAGATCAAGCGCCTCCCCGTGGACGACGTGCGCGCCCGTCTCACGGAGAACGCGTGCGGGCTGTTCGAGCTGATGTGGGCCTGACGCACCGCCCCTGACGGCCGGCCCGGCGGCACCCCGGCCTCGCGGCGCCGGATCCTACACGGCGTACGGGGAGACGAGTTCGCCCACCGGCGCCGGCCACGGCTCCGGCCAGTAGGCGAACCAGTCCGGCTCGTCGACGAGGAGGGGCCGCAGGTCGGGCAGCACGGCGGTCGCGGACAGCGAGGCGGCGCCCGCGCCGAGCGCGGCGACGTCGTGGGCCCCGGCGATCAGGACGGACAGCGCCGGCTCCTCTCGCGAGTGGGCGGCCAGCAGGTAGGACGGCTCGTGGCGTTCCACCACTCGCTCCACGAAGGCGGCGAGCGCGGAGACCACGCGCGCCGCGCGATGTGGCTGCGCCTGCATCAGCAGCAACGCCAGTGACGAGGCGTGCAGCGGAACGCGCCTGAACTCGCGCACGGCGACGAGCGTGTGCTGCTCCGTCAGCCCGCGCGGCGCCGGCGGCACGCGCGGCAGCGCGCCGCCCGCCGCATCCTGGACGCTGTACACCGCGAAGCGGGACGGCTCGGCGAGACTGCGAAAGCGCGATCGCGCGTGGACGTGGACGTCGAGGATGTCCTCGGCGCCGTCGCCGTCGATCGTGCTGGCGTCCTCCCCGAGCGCGTGATACAGACGCAGCGAGCGAAGCCAGGTCGAGGTCGATCCGGGCACGGGGGGCGTCGAGCAAGGGCCGTGCCGCACCGGATGGGAGCGGCCGTTCCACGCCGCCACGCGGACATGCAGGACGGCGGGCGCGGCGCGCGAGGGTGGGGTTCTGACGCCGGCGTCATCCAGGTGACACGCGGTGAACGAAGTCGCAACACGCAGGGACCGCGTGCGCTCCGGCGCCGGAGCGGGCCGTTTCGTGTGAAAAACTTTACCCAGGCCCGCGCACTCGGCCCATCGACGCGGGGAGGCCGATGTGTATGATGGCGGCAGGAGTGTGACGGGAACGCGTCAGCGATGACGATCTCGACCCTGGAAGCGTTCGACCGTCTCGCGAACTTCCTCCTGGCCACCGCCGCCCTCACGATCGCCGCCCTGGTCGTCCACGCCATCGGCGGTCGCCGGCGCGGCCGCCTCGAGCCCCTGGGGCTGGTCTTCGGGCTGGTGTTCCTCGCCGCCGGCGTGCGCGCGGCCGTGCGCGTGTGGGCCCCCTGGCCGATCGACCCGCCCGCCGCCACCGCGCTGCTCCTCGTGGACGGGCTGACGGCGATGGCCGCGTGCGCCTTCCTGCTGCTGCACCGGCGCTACGGCCTGTTCATCGAGAGCGCGGGTGTGGTGCGCGCCTACGAGAGCGAGGTGGCGGAGAAGGAGCGCGAGGCCCGCGCCCTCGCCCAGGTCAACGAGGAGCTGCGACGGCTCGACACGCTGAAGTCCGAGTTCCTCGCGATGGTGAGCCACGAGCTCCGGACGCCGCTCACCGCGATCATCGGCTACAGCCGCCTGCTCCTGCGCCAGGTGCACGGCCCGCTCACCGCCAAGCAGACCGAGCAGCAGGAGGCGATCTACCGCGGCGCGCAGCGGCTGAGCGACCTGATCAACGACCTGCTCGACGTCTCGCGGCTCGAGACCGGCCGTGTCGAGCTCCACCCGCGGCCGACGTCGATCCGGTCGTCGGTGGACCAGGTCACCGCCATCGTCGGGGTGGCGGCACAGGCCAAGGAGATCCGCATCGACAACAACGTGCCCGCGGACCTGCCGCCCGTGCAGGCCGATCCGTCCCGCCTGCAGCAGATCCTGGTGAACCTGATCGGCAACGCCGTGAAGTTCAGCCGCCGCGGCGACACGGTGCGCGTGGCGTCCGGCCGCCACCGCGACTACGTCTGGGTGTCCGTCGAGGACGACGGCATGGGCATCGCCCGGGATCAGCTGGCGAGGATCTGGGACCCGTTCTACCAGGTCGAGGGGCCCATGCAGCGCCGCCACGGGGGCTCGGGGCTGGGGCTGGCCATCGTCCGGCGGCTCGTCGAGCTGCACGGAGGCGTCGTGCGGGCCGAGAGCGACGGCGAGGACCGCGGGAGCCGGTTCACCTTCACGATGCCGGTCGCCCAGCCGGCCCCGCTGGTCGAGACCCCGGCGCCGGAGACCGCGGCCGCCGAGCCCGAGCGGGTGCTGGTGGGCTGGGACGTCCTGATCGTCGAGGACGAGGCGCAGACGCGCGAGCTCATGCGGACGGTGATCGAGGACGTGCTGGGCGGGACGGCGCGGCTCGTCGAGGACGGCGAGCGCGCCCTGGGTGACGCGGCGGGGCGGACCCCGGGGCTCATCCTGCTCGACCTGATGCTGCCCGGGCTCTCCGGGTGGGAGGTGGCGCGCCGGCTCCGTCAGCATCCGCGTACGGCCGGCACCCCCATCATCGCGGTCTCGGCTCTCGCGCGCTCGCAGGAGCGCGAGGCCGCCCAGCGCGCGGGCTGCGACGCCTACCTGCCGAAACCCTTCACGCCGGAGGAGCTGGCGCGGCTGGTCACCGTGACGGTGGAGAGCCAGGCGGTGGTCCGGTGACGACGGAGGCCGCCCGCATCCTGGTGGTCGAGGACAACGAGGACACCGCCGCGCTCATGCGGGACCTCCTCGAGGCGGAGGGGTACGAGGTGGAGTCGGTGAGCACGGGCGAGGCGGCGTTCCAGGCGCTGGAGCAGACGCCCGACACGGACCTCCTGATCCTCGATCTGATGCTCCCGGGGATGAGCGGCTACGAGGTGATCGAGCGGCTGGGCGAGCGCCCGGACCTCGCCGCCACGCCCGTGCTCGTGCTCAGCGCGCTCAGCAGTCCGTCGGCCCGCATCCGCGGCCTGCGCGACGGCGCCGACGACTACATGACGAAGCCCTTCCTGCCGGAGGAGCTCGTCGCGCGCGTGCGCACGCTCGTCACCGCGCGGCTGCTCGGCCGTCGCACGGCGGAGATGCAGGCGCTGGAGCGCATCGCCGAGGCCGCGCTGAGCGAGACGGACGCCACCCGGCTCCTGCAGCGGATGGTCGACGTCGTGATCGAGGTGCTCGGCGCCGACGCGGCCGCGATCCTCCTGCTCGACGAGTCGCGGCGGCGTCTGCACGCCCGGGCCGCCGTCGGCCTCGGTGACGACCTCGGCGCCCTGTCGATGCCGGCCGACAGCGGGATCGGCGCCATCGCGCTGGCCACGCAGAGCCTGGTCGTCATCCCTGACGGGGCCTCGCGCGACCCGCGCGTGGCGAACCCCGTCCTCCGCGCGCGCGGCTTCCGCTCCGTGATGGTGGCGCCGCTCGCCGTGGCGGGAGCCACGCTCGGGGTGCTGGAGGTCGCGCGGCGCGGGCGAGGACCGGGTCGCCGCGCGGAGCGCGTGCTCCGCCTGGTCGCCGATCGCCTGGCGGCGACGCTCGAGCACACCCGGCTCGAGGACGAGACGCGCGAGCTGGCCGACGTCGTCCGGCGCATCGGCGAGGGCGTCGTGGTCGCGGATGCGGACGATCGGGTCGTCTTCGCCAACCGCGCCTTCGCGGAGATGGTCGGGGCGCCGGGGGAGAGCTTGCCCGGACGGCGGTGGACGGAGTTCCTGGCCGGCGCGCAGGACGTGGTCGCGCTCACCGCCCACCTCCGCCAGCCCTCCTACCAGGGCGAGCTGCTGCTGCTCACGCGGGCGGGCGACCCGCGCCCGGTGCTCGTCACCCTGTCGACCGTGGACGGCGAGCGCGGCGTGCAGCGCATCGGCGTCTTCCGGGACATCAGCCGCGAGCACGAGCTGCGCTTCCGCGTGATCCGCGAGCAGAAGTTCCGCACGCTGGGGTCGCTCGCGGCGGGCGTGGCGCACAACATCAACAACCGCCTCACGCCCGTGCTCGGCTGGACCGAGATGCTCCTGGAGCGGCTGGCCGCCGACGAGACGATCGAGCGCGAGGAGCTGATCCACGCCCTGCGCGTCATCAACCAGGGCGCATCCGACAGCGTGGAGACGGTGCGCCGGCTCCAGGAGTACGCGCGGCCCGCCCGCGTTCGCGGCCCGGAGGCGGTGCCGCTGCGCGACGTGGTCGAGCAGCTGCTCGCCCTGACGCGGCCGCAGTGGGACAACGAGGCGGCCCGGCGCGGGATCCGCTACGAGATCGACTTCCGCGCCGATCCCGCCCCGGCCATCCTCGCGGTGGCGAGCGAGATCCGCGAGGCGCTGCTCAACATCCTCGAGAACGCGCTCAACGCGATGCCCGAGGGCGGCCGGCTGGCGATCCACGTGCGGGGCGAGCGCGACCGGGCCGTCGTCTCGATCACCGACACCGGCCGCGGGATGAGCCCGGAGGTGCAGCGGCTGGCCTTCGAGCCGTTCTTCACGACGCGCGGAAGCGAGGGCGGCTCGGGCCTCGGCCTCAGCCTCGCCCAGGAGATCGTGCAGCGCTACCGGGGCAGCATCGCCGTGGCGAGCCGCGAGGGCGCGGGCACCACGTTCACGCTGACGTTCCCGGCCATCGACGCCGAGGCCGC
>JAICGY010000301.1 GCA_025922915.1 Candidatus Methylomirabilota bacterium
AGGGGCTCCTCATGCGGCGCTCGTGAAGGACGATAGCCCCTCCCGGCCGTCGTCGCAAGGTCTCGCCGCGTGTCGCCCGTGCTGTGGCCTCTCTAGGCGGCCTCGCGGCGGTACTCCGCGAGCGCCCGCTCCAGGGCCGGCAGGTCGGGCACCGACGACCAGCCCTCCCCTTCCACCGAGAGCGAGGCCGCGCAGGTGGCCACCTCCGCCGCCTGCCAGGGGTCGCCGTGTCGGTGGTAGTGGACGAGGAAGGCGGCGGCGAAGACGTCACCCGCTCCGGTCGGGTCCACGGCACGCGCCGGGCGCGGGCGCACGTCGAAGCGATCGCCGTTGACGTAGAGGAGGGCCCCGCGCGCGCCGGCGGTCATGACGGCCAGTGGCACCCGCTGCAGCCACTCGAGCATGTCGCGCTCCCGTCCATCGACGTCGTCGGAGCCGACGAAGAGCGCCTGCATCCGGTCGAGCAGCGCCGACGCCGGGCGCCACGGGCCCGGCCCGACGGTGCCATCCGGGGCCACCACCCGGATCCAGCCCTGGATGCCGGCGCCGACCGCCGCGCCCGTGAAGGCCGAGGCGAGGGCGGGGTCGACCTCGTCGGCGACGGGCGCCAGGAGCGCGATGTCCGCGTCGCGCCAGTCCTCGGGCAGGTCGGTGGCCGTGAGCGGGCGGGCCACGTCCACCAGGTGCAGGCGGCGCCGCTCGTCGCGCACCACGTGCTCGAACGCGGTGGTCACCGGCGCCTCCACCGTCACGACCTCGATCTGCGACGGCAGCGCTTCCAGCGGGAAGTCGGGACCGTGGCTGGTGAGCACGCCCACCGACAGCCCCAGCCGGTGCGCCGTCACCGCCGCGTACAGCGCCGCGCCGCCCGGGCGCACGTCGTCGTCGAACCGGTCCAGCGTCGCGTGCCCCACCACCACGAACTCCGGAGACGCGGGCCCTCTCATCGGCCGAGGAGCGTTCTGGCGATGACGTCCTTCATGATCTCGCTGGTGCCGCCCCCGATCGTGAGCAGCCGCGCGTCCCGGGCGAAGCGCTCCACCGGGTACTCCCGCATGTAGCCGTACCCGCCGTGCAGCTGCACGCAGTCGTAGGCCACGCGGTTCACCATCTCGGCGGTGAAGAGCTTCACCATCGACACCTCGCGCACGGCGTCCTCGCCGGCGGCGTAGCGGAGGCAGGCAGCGTACGTCAGCGCCCGGCCGGCCTCGATCAGGGTGGCGAGATCGGCGACCCGGTGCCGGACGACCTGCTTGTCGGAGAGCGGCCCCCCGAACGCCTGGCGCTCCTGCACGTAGGCGATCGTGTCCTCCAGCGCGCGGTCGGCCATGGCGACGGCGTGGAGGCCGGCGACCAGACGCTCGCGCTGGAACACCCGCATCACCTCGTAGAAGCCGACTCCCTCGCGCCCGAGGAGGTGCTCGGCCGGCACCCGCATGTCCTGGAACGACAGCTCGGCGGTGTCGGAGGCGCGCATGCCCATCTTGTCGAGCGTGCGGCTCACCGTGAAGCCCGGCGTCTCGCGCTCCACCAGGAACATCGAGATGCCGCGGTGGCGGCGGCGCTCGTCGCCGGCCTCCACCCGGGCGGCGAGGAACACGAGGTCCGCCGTCGCGCCGTTGGTGATGAACATCTTGGAGCCGTTGACGACGTAGTGGTCGCCGTCGCGGACGGCGCGCGTGCGGATGGCGGCCACGTCGCTGCCGCCGCCCGGCTCCGTCACCGCGATGGCGGTGAGCTTCTCGCCGCGGCAGATCGCCGGCAGGTACTTCTCCCTGAGCGGCTCGCTCCCCGTCCAGTAGAGGTGGGGCGACGCCATGTCGGTGTGCACGCCGACGGCCATGGCGAACGAGCCGGAGCGCGAGCGGGCGCACTCCTCGTGCAGCACCATCGTGGTGAGGAGGTCGGCGCCGGCGCCGCCGTACTTCTCGTCGTACTCGACGCCCAGCAGCCCCAGCTCGCCCATGCGCGGCCAGATCCACCGCGGCAGGCGCCCGGCCGCCTCCCACTCCTCGACGTGCGGGGCGATCTCCTTCTCGACGAAGGACCGCACGGTGGCCCGGAACAGGTCGTGGTGCTCGCCGAAGATCCTCATGGGCGGCGCGGCGTCACGTCCCCTCCCCCCAAGCGGCCTTGACCGCGTCACGGTCGATGGAGGCCTCCGCCGTGCGGGGCAGCGCGTCGGTGAAGACCACGACGTGCGGACGCTTGAAGCGGGCGATCCTCGAGCCCACGAAGTCGCTCACCTGCTGGGCCGTGTACCGGCCGCCGGGGCTCACCTCCACGACCGCCTTGATGGCCTCGCCCCAGCGGCCGTCCGGGATGCCGTACACGCACACGCCGCTCACGCCCTCCATCTGCATGATCACCGTCTCGACCTCGGCCGGATACACGTTCTCGCCGCCGGGCTTGATCAGCTCCTTCTCCGGCTTGCGCCCGACGTAGTACAGGTAGCCCTCGGCGTCGAAGCGCCCGACGTCCCCCGTGTGGTGCCAGCCCTGGCGGAGCGTGTAGGCGGTGACGTCGGGCTGGCCGAAGTAGCCCTGGAACACCAGGGGGCCGCGCACGACGATCTCGCCCGGCGTCCCCGCCGGCACCTCGCGGTCGTAGTCGTCCACCACTCGCACCTGGGCCGCCGGCACCGGCTTGCCGGCCGCGCCCGGCCGGTCGGTGACCCGCTGCAGGGTGACGAACCCGCTCGTCTCCGACTGGCCGAACCCGGTCCAGAACCGGGCGCCCGTCTGCTCGTGCAGCCGCTGGATCGTCGGCGCCGCGTCCAGGCCCGAGACGTGGGTCAGGCTGGGCAGGCGGCTGCCGAGCTTCTCCGCCGCGTCGAGCAGCGTCGCCAGCACCGGGGGAAAGTCCGACACGTGGGTGACGCGGTGGCGGTCGATGAGCCGCACCGCCTCCTCCGGATCGTAGCGCGCCATGATCACGCTGGCGCCGCCCGCGTGCATCACGGCCAGGACGGTGCCGAGGGCGCTGATGTGGAACAGCGGCAGCGCCGCGAGGTACCGGTCGGCGGGCGTGTACCCGAGGGCGGCGATCGCGGTCAGGTTGGCGGCCAGCACGTTGGCGTGGGTGAGGACAGCGCCGCGCGGCACCACGTCGACCGCCGCCGTGGAGATGACCGCGAACGGGTGGTCGGACGCGACGTCGGCCGCGGGCGGCGGCGGACCCTTTCGGTACAGCGCGGCGAGCGGCGTGAAGCCGGGGCTCGCGGCGCCGCCGAGCAGGTACCAGTGCGGGATCGTCCGCATGCGCTCGGGCCAGCCCGCCACGACGCCGAGGGTGGACGCGTCGGCCACCAGCATCACGGGCGCCGCCCGCTCCAGCACGCGCGCCACTTCCTCCGCGGTCAGCCGCCAGTTGATGGGGTAGGCGATGATCCCCTGCCGGGCGCAGGCGCCGTACAGGTCGAGGTAGGCGGCGTCGTTCTGGGCGAGGAGGCACACGCGCTCGCCGGGGCCGATCCCGAGCGCGGCCAGGCCGCCCGCGAGCGCGTCCACGCGCCGGCGGAGCTCCCGGAACGAGATCGACTGCTCGCCCTGGATGACGGCGGGGGCGCCGCCGTGGACGGCGGCGCCCCGGGTGATGAGGTCGTAGACCGTGAAGCGGTGCACGTCCATGGGACTAGTGTCCGACGATGTCCCTCTTCATCGAGCCGAGCATCCCCAGGAGCTCCTGCTTCGACGGCGCGTCGACCTTGCGCTTGTCGAGCGCCTTGACGAGGTTCTCGACGGTCGCGCTCCACTCCGCCTCGGTGACCTGCATCCCCGTGTGCGTGGCCCTCATGTCGCGCCCGACGTAGGAGCACGGGCCGCCGCTGGCCTCGCAGATCTGGTCCGACAGGTTCGACTTCAGCTTGAACACCGCGGGCGGCGGCATGGACTTGAAGCGGCCGTTGACGCGCGGGTCGGCGACCATGTTGGCCACGAAGTCGTCGACGACGCCCGCGATGCCCTCGCGCCCGCCCAGCCGCTTGTACAGCGAAAGCTTCGGCGCCGGCGGACAGGGTGCGAAGTTCGACCCCGCCTTCACGTCGTACCCCCCGGCGCACTGCGCCTCGACGGGCGGCGTCTCCGGCCCGCCGCCGATCACCGCCGCCGCCAGCACCGCTCCCACCACCCATCGGATCCTCATGCCCGTCATTCCTCCTCGCGCGCCGGGCCGCCGGCTCAGCTGAGCCAGCGCTTGCGGCGCTTGTAGTGCTTCACCTCGCGGTACGACTTGCGCGCCCCCACCTCGGTCAGCCCGAGGTAGAACTCCTTGATGTCCGCGTTGTCCCGGAGGGCGGACGCCGAGCCTTCCAGCACGATGCGGCCGTTCTCCATCACGTAGCCGTGCTCGGCGATGCCGAGCGCCAGCGTCGCGTTCTGCTCCACCAGGAGGACGGTCAGCCGCTCCTGGCGGTTCATGCGCTGGACGATGCCGAAGATCTCCTCGACCAGCATGGGGGCCAGCCCCAGGGACGGCTCGTCCAGCAGGATCACCCGCGGCTGGGACATGAGCGCCCGCCCGATGACGAGCATCTGCTGCTCGCCGCCCGACAGGTACCCGGACTCCATCCGCCGCCGCTCGCGCAGGCGGGGGAAGTACTGGTACACGCGCTCGACGCCTTCGCGCAGGCGGGCCCCGTCCGTCTGCACGTGCGCGCCGGCGATGAGGTTCTCCTCGACGCTCAGGTGCTCGAAGACGCGCCGGCCCTCGAAGACCTGCACCACGCCGCGCTTGACCGCCTCGTGCGGCGGCAGCCGGTCGATCCGTTCGCCCGCCAGCTCGATCGTGCCCTTGGTGATCTCTCCACGCTCCGACCGCAGCAGGCCCGAGATGGCCTTCAGCGTGGTCGTCTTCCCGGCGCCGTTGGCCCCGAGCAGCGTCGTGATCCCGCCCTCGCGCACGGTGAGCGACACGCCCTTGAGGACAAGGATGACCCCGTCGTAGATGACCTCGATGTTGTTGAGCGTCAGCATGTCAGAACGTGCGCGTGGAGACCAGGGGGCGAGGGACGTCCTCGCCCCCCGTCCCGGGCCGCGCTACGA
>JAICGY010000302.1 GCA_025922915.1 Candidatus Methylomirabilota bacterium
CCAGGCCCGATGGGCTCCGCGCAGGTCGCCTCGGGCCAGCGACCGGTCGAGCCGCTCGAGCGCGTCGTTCCAGGGCGCCGGCGTCTGGACCGGGACGACCGGAGCCGGCGCCCGCCCGTCGGCGGTGGACGCGGCCGGCGGACCGGCCCACAGGACGAGCGTGCCGATCAGCCCGAGACCCCCGAGGACCATCGCGAGCGCGTCCTTCAGGCTCGTCCCTTCCTGCCGCATCGCGCGCCTCCTTTCCGCCGCACCGGGCTCCTCGTCACGATCGTCTGGCCCGCCATCCTGGCAACGCAGGTGCCAGACGGCGTGTACGCAGGAAGTGCATGGTGGTCGCGAGTTAGGCGGCACGGCCCGCTCGCGCGCGACGGCCGGATGCCCGACGTCGGGCATCCGGCCCGGCGGGAGCGCCCGACCGGCGGGACGGCCCGGGCTTGTGCGCACGCGCGCCGTGGTGAACAATGCCACGGACCCGAGGATGCCCACCCACGCGCGAGGAGCGACCATGAGCGACTTCAAGATCTGGATGAACGGGCGGCTGGTGCCCCAGGCGGAGGCGGTGCTGCCCGTGAACAGCGCGGCGGTCTTCTACGCCACCAACGTGTTCGAGGGCCTGCGCGCCTACTGGAACGAGCGCGACGGCGAGCTCTATGGCTTCCGCCTCGCGGACCACTTCGCGCGGCTGCGGGAGTCGATGAAGCTGATGCGGTTCACGGTGGGCCAGAGCGACGAGCAGATGTTCGACGCGGTCCGGGCCGTCCTGGCCGGCAACGAGGTCCGGGAGGACGTCCACCTCCACATGGTGGCCTACGTCGCCGCCCCGGGGCTCGACGCCACGGCGCCGACCGGGCTCTACATCAACCCGCGGCGCCGCCCGCGGCTCACCGACAAGGCGGGCATGGCCTGCTGCGTGTCGTCGTGGGTGCGGACCTCCGACAACGCGATCCCGATCCGGCTGAAGTGCGGGGCCAACTACCAGAACGGGCGCCTGGCCACCCTGCAGGCGAAGGCCGACGGCTACGACCAGCCGATCTTCCTCAACCAGCGCGGCAAGGTCGCCGAGGGCAGCGGCGCCACGTTCTTCATGGTGCGCAAGGGGCGGATCGTGACGCCTCCGGTGACGAGCGACATCCTCGAGTCCATCACCCGGACCACGCTCATGGAGTACGTCTGCCCCGAGGTCCTCGGCATGCAGGTCGTGGAGCGGGAGATCGACCGGACGGAGCTCTACACCGCGGAGGAGGCGTTCTTCTGCGGCAGCGGCTACGAGATCACGCCCATCCTGTCGATCGACCGGTTCTCGCTCGGCCGCGGCGAGGTGGGGCCGCTCACGAAGCGGATCGCCCAGGGCTACATGGACCTCGTGCGCGGCGTCGACACGCGTCACCCGGAGTGGCGGACGCCGACCTACAGGGCCGTCACCGTCTAGCGGTTTCCGCCTGGCGGAGCCGGGCCCGGCCGGCTCCGCTTTTGCCCTGCCGCTGGCCGCGGCTGTGCAGCGCGTTGCAGGCATTGAGGAATCGCCGGCCGAGCGTCTCCTTGTAACCCTGCGAGTTCGCGTGCCTCGCTGCTGGCACCGGGGTTGCCCTGCTCAGGGACGAGCCTGATCCGGGGAGGGAACCGTGAAACTGAGACAGACGGCGATCGTGACCGCACTCGTCGCGTTCGGGGCCCTGACATCCAGTGCCGCGCTGGCGAACCACGACAACGGGAACGGGATGTCCCAGGACCACCTGCACCGGGCGAACAGTTCCCGGGTGACCGCGTTCGAGCCGGTCGCCGGGGCCCTGGCCGCCGTGGGCCTCGGCGCGGCGCTGTTGCTGCGACGCCGGAAGTAGTCGAGCCCCCACCGCCCGGGTCGCTCGCGAGCCGGTAGGGCCGAGGGCTCGCCTCGGCCCTCAGCGGCCCTTTCGTCCTCTCCCCCGTGGCCCGCGCGGCCCCGTCGCGCTACCCTCGAGCGCATGCGCTTCGACGTGGGCCTCCTGAACAACCAGCCCGTGCCCGTCATCGTCCGCCAGGCGCAGCTCGCCGAGGCCCTGGGCTACGACACGGTGTGGATCACCGACTCGCACCTGATCTGCCGGGAGCTGTGGGTGACGCTCGCCGCCTGCGCGCAGGCGACCTCGCGCGTGCGGATCGGGCCGGGCGTGACCGTTCCCCACACGCGCCACTGGTCCGTGACGGCCAGCGCGGCCGCCACCCTCGCCGAGATGGCCGAGGAGAGGACGGTGCTGGGCATCGGAACGGGGGGCTCGAGCGCGGAGACGATGGGACTCAGCGTGCAGCGGGCCGCGCGCATCAAGACGCTCGAGGCCATGGTGGCGACCGTGCGCGCGCTCCTGGCGGGCGGCACCGCGGCCTTCGACACCGGCGTGGAGGGACGGCTGGGCTGGCTCCCAACCCCGGCCCGCGTGCCGATCTACGTCGCGGGCTCCGGTCCCCGCATGCTGGAGGCCGCGGGACGGCTCGGCGACGGCGTCATGATGTACAGCGGCACCGACCCCGCCCTGCTGCGGCCCGGCGTCGCCCACGTCGCCGCCGGCGCGCGGGCGGCCGGCCGCCGGCCGGCCGACCTCGACGTCGCGCTCTGGACGCCGACGTCCGTGGGCCGCGATCGCGCGCGAGCCCGCGATCACGTGCGCGGCCGCGTGGCGTCCGCCATGCGGCACGCGCTGCCCGTCGAGCTCTCTCCCGAGGACCAGGCGGCGGTGCGACGGCTCCGCGCCGCCTACGACTCCTACCAGCACGCGACGGCGGCGTCGCGCCATCGCGAGCTCGTGCCCGACCGCTTCGTCGACATGATGGCCCTCGCCGGGACGCCGGCCGAGGCCGTCGATCAGGTGCGGCGCGTGGCCACCGTGCCCGGGATCGCGCGCATCGTGATCCTGCCCCAGGTGCCGGGGGCCGGGTTCGGCGAGCGGGAGGAGATGCTCCGGCTCTTCGCCGAGGAGGTGATGGCCCGCGTGGCGTGACGCCGATCCCGGGCCGCCGCCCGGGTCACCCGGTCACGCGCGCGGCTTCACCCAGGTCTCGGACCACGCCAGGCAGGCGCTGCTCCCCTGGCGATCGCCCCGCATCTCCGACCACGGCTGGCCGCTCGCGAAGCGGCCGTTCATCTCCACCTGGGCGGAGCGCGCGGGGAAGAACGTGCTGAACACGCCGATCGGCCGGTTGTTGAAGCCCGGCGGGACGGTCAGCACGAAGGGGTCGAGGCAGTCGTACCACGTCAGCGTGATCCGGTCTCCGCCCGCCACGATCGACTCCGTCGCCGCCGAGCGCGGATCGCCCGCCCGCGAGAACTCGGCGGCGATCACGGGGAGGGCGGGGTCGGCGAACGCGGGGTAGAGCAGCGTCTCGATGTTGCGCTGCAGCCAGCGCGCGACGGCCGCGTTGTCGCTGTAGACGCGCACGGCGTTGCCGACCAGGCCGCTGTGCGCGAAGAGCGCGTGACCGGCGCCGGCCGGGCACCAGAGCACGCGCCAGTGGCTGAACCGCTCCGGCTGGGTCTTCCCCCCGTCCGGGCTCAGCCGGACGAACGAGTTCTCACCGGTCATGATGGGATCGTTGGCGTCCACGGGGGCGGTCATGCGCGGGCAACCTCCACGCGGGCGTCGTTGAAGCAGGCGCCCTCGGAAATGTCGGCATGGTGGGCGGGGCAGAGGGCCGAGATCGTCTGCCCGTTGTCGCTCGTCCGGAGCCAGGCCCCCTTCAGCGAGCAGACCACGCCGGGGGGCACCTCCTCGGTGATGCGCAGCGTGAGGCGGACCTCGCCCAGGTCGTTCCACACGCGCACCCGGGCGCCGTCCGTCAGGCCGCGCGCCCGGGCGTCCGCGGGGTGCATCTCGAGCGGCGGCGTCTCGTCGCTGGCCACGCCGCCGCCGAACGTCGAGGTGATCCGGCGGTCGGACGCCGGCGAGATGAGCATCAGCGGGTGGGCCGACTCGACCGGCCGGAAGGACGGCAGCGCCGCCCCGTACTTCGTCTCGAGATAGGACGACGCCAGCTCCACCTTGCCGGAGGCGGTCTTCGGGAACACGTTCGCGAAGAGCATGGCGTCGGCGCCGTCGATCGTCATCGCGAGGGCGCGGTCGGTCGGGAGCCGGCTCGGCCGCTGGCCGTCGAGACGGGGGTCGCTGCCGTCCACGGCGGCGTCCATGAGCTCGGCGTCCGTCGCGCGCAGCTCGGGATCGTCGAGGCCGAGGCGGGCGGCCAGCCGGCGGAAGATCTCGGTGTTGGGCAGCGCCTCGCCCTGGCGGGGGACGACGGGCTCGGCGCGCTGCAGCCAGTGCTGGCCGTACGCGGCGAACAGGTCGTCGTGCTCGAAGTGGCTGCAGGCGGGCAGGACCACGTCGGCGTAGCGCATGCTGTCCGTCATCACGACGTCGGCACCGACGACGAAGAGGTCCTCGCGCGCCAGCCCGCGGCGCAGGCGGTTCTGGTCCGGGTGCACGACGACCGGGTTGTGGTTGTAGACGAACAGCGCCTTGATCGGCGGCGCGAGGCCCGGGTCGTTCAGGTGCCCTCCGATGTCGACGATGTTGAGGGTGCGGGTGCCGGGCGGTACCAGGTCCGGCCGCTGCAGCCGCTGCGGGGTCTTCGGGAACGCGAACCCGGCGCCGTTCACGAGCCCCCCGCCGGCCACGCCGAACTTGCCGGCGAGCGCGGGCAGGGCGAAGACGGCGCGGATCCCGCTGCCCCCGTTCTGGTTGCGCTCGAGGCCGTTGCCGACGCTGATCGCGGCCGGCGCCAACGTGTGATACCACTCGGCGAGCTGCAGGATCACCGATTCGTCGACGCCGCAGACGAGCGCCGCCTCCGCCGGCTTCCAGCGGCGCGCCAGGCCCATGAAGGCGTCGTAGCCCTCGACCCAGCGCGCCACGAAGGCCGTGTCGATGCCGCCGCGGCGCTCCAGCTCCGCCGCGATCGCCCACGCCAGGACGACGTCGGTGCCCGGCCGCAGCGCCACGTGCAGGTCGGCCTGCTGGGCGGCCTTCGTGCGCCGGGGATCGACGACGACGAAGCGC
>JAICGY010000303.1 GCA_025922915.1 Candidatus Methylomirabilota bacterium
CGGACCACCTCGGGCACCGCCGCCGCGCGGCAGGCGACCACGGGCAGCCCCGCCGCCATCGCCTCGACGAAGACGATGCCGAAGCCTTCCTGGACCGTGGGGAGACAGAAGCAGTCGGCACTCGCATATTCTACGGCCAGCCGCTGGCGCGAGACCTCGCCGAGGAAGGCCACCGTCTCGCCCAGCGCGAGCGCCGCGTGCAGCGCGCGCAGCCGCCCGGACTCCGGCCCTTCCCCTACGATGCGCACGCGCACGCCGGGGATTCGGGCGCGCAGCGCCGCCGCCGCCCGCAGCAGGTCGTCGAGCCGCTTGCGCGGGTACATGCGCGCCACCGCGAGCACGGTGGGCCAGGCCGTCCCCCGCCGCCCGGCCTCGCCGAAGCGGCGCCGCCACTCGGCGACGTCGACCGGCTCCGGCACCACGGCGAGGCGCTCGCCGGGGACGTCGTAGAGCGCCTGGGCGACCGACGCCGAGTAGCGGCTGGGGACGACGACCCGGTCCGCCCGCGCGGTGTTCGCGCGCTCCCACCGCGCCTGCAGCGCGAGGAGCGCCCGCACCACGCCGCGCTCGTTCCGCAGCTCGTCGGCGATGATGCCCTTGAGCGCGACCACGAAGCGGGGGGCGGGCCCGCCGGCGCGACGGCGCCCGCGAGCCCACAGGAAGCCGTCCAGATCGACGCCGACGACGACGTCGGCGGCGGGGGGCCGGGCGACGAGGGCCGCATTGTAGAGCCAGCGATCGAGCGTGTGGAAGCCCGTGCGCCCGCCGAGGGGTCGCCGGGCCACCACGTGACCGAGCGCGGCGAGGCCGCGCGCGAGGCCGTCGATGGCGACCCAGGTCCCGCTGCCCTCCGTCGGGCTCGGCGGGGTCGAGCTGAGGAACGCGAACCGCACGCGCGGCTCAGCGTCCCTGGAAGGTCGGCCGCCGCTTCTCCAGGAAGGCGCGGGTGCCCTCCCGGTAGTCCTCGCTCTCGATGGCCTCGATGGCGAGCGCGCGGAGCGACTCGCGGCCCTCCTCCGTCATCCCGGCCAGGTGGGCCTGGATCGCGAGCTTCGAGCCCTTCACCGAGAGCGGGGCGTTCTCGGCCACCGCGCGCAGGTAGTCGTACGTGGCCGTCTCCAGCGCCGCCGGGGGCCAGCACCGCTGGATCAGCCCGATCGCGAGCGCCTCGCGATCGTCGAGCGTGCGCGCGGAGTAGAGGATGTCCTTGGCGTAGGCGGGACCGACGAGGTCCACGAGCTGGCCCACCGCCTCCGGCGGGTACACGATCGACAGGCGGGCGGCGGGGATGCCGAACTTCGAGCCCTCGGCGGCGAACCGGAGGTCGCACGCCATGGCCAGCCCCATCGCTCCCCCCATGCAGTAGCCGAAGATCATCGCCACCGTGGGCTTGGGACACTCGCGGACGGCCGCATAGGCGGCGGCCGTGGTGGCGTTGTAGCGGAGCGCGGTCTCCGTGTCCTTCCGGTGGTCGGCGAACTCGGAGATGTCCGCCCCCGAGGCGAACGCCTCGGTGCCGGCCCCGCGGTAGACGATGGCGCGGACCGCGTCGTCCTTGGCCAGCCCCTCGGTGACGCGGGCGATCTCGCCCCACATGGCGAGGCTGATCGCGTTGCGGACGCGGGGCCGGTTGAAGACGACCGTCGCGACCGCCCCCTCGTGCCGGACCTCCAGGGGCGCGCCGGCCGCGCTCACTTCGTCACCTCGACGACGCCGGCCTCGGCGAGCGCGTCGATCTCGGCCGGCGCGTACCCGAGCGCGGCGAGGACCTCACGGGTGTGGGCACCGGGCACCGGGGCCGGCGTCCGCACGGTCGGCGGCGTCCGGCTGAGCCCCACGGGCAGGCCGAGGACCTTGACCGGTCCGAAGGCCGGGTGCTCGTGCTCGTGCACGAGCCCGGCCTGGCGCACCTGAGGATCGCCGAAGACCTGATCCAGGGTGGAGATGGGGCCGCACGCGACGCCCGCCTCGTTCAGCGTCGTGACCCACTCGGCGACGGGGCGGGCGGCCAGCCGCTCGACCACGATCGCGTCGAGGGCCGCACGGTTCGTGACGCGCGCCTGGTTGCGCGCGAAGCGCGGATCGTCGGCCAGCGCCGGGACGCCGAGGACGCCGCAGAGCCGGCGCCACATCTCGTCGTTGCCGACGGCGAGGTTCAGGAAGCCGTCCTGGGCCCGGTAGACGCCCATCGGCGCCGTCAGCGGGTGGTGGTTGCCGACCGGCGGGGGCACCTCGCCCGTGTTGACGTACTTCGCCGCCTGGAACGAGAGGCTGCCGGTGAGCGCCTCCAGGAGGGACGTCGTGACGTGCTGGCCGCGGCCCGACCGCTGGCGTTCAAGCAGCGCGACGAGGATGCCCATCGCGCAGAAGTAGCCGGCGAGGAGGTCGCCGATCGGGATGCCGACGCGCAGCGGGGCGCTCTCCTCGGTGCCCGTGAGCCACATGAGGCCGGACATGCCTTGCACGATCTGGTCGTACCCCGGGCGGTCCCGGTACGGCCCTTCCTGGCCGAACCCGGAGATCGACCCGTACACGAGCCGGGGATTGGCGCGGCTCAGCGTCTCGTAGTCCACGCCGAGCCGGCGCTTGACCTCCGGGCGGTAGTTCTCGACGACGACGTCGGCCCGCTGGGCCCAGCGTTTCAGGATCGCCACGCCCCGCTCGTCCTGGAGGTCGATCACGACGCTCTTCTTGTTGCGGTGGAGGTCGGCGTGGTCGAAGAACACGCGGCCCCGGTCCGACTCACCCGGGCGCTCGACCCGGACGACGTCGGCCCCGAAGTCGGCGAGGATCTTCGTGCAGGTGGGGCCGCTGCGGACGGTGGTGAGGTCGATCACGGTGACGTCGGAGAGGGCAGCGCTCACGGTCGGGGAGTGTACCAGAGAGCTGGAGGTGGTGGTGGCGGTGGGAGGAATTGAACCTCCGACACGGGGCTTATGAGACCCCTGCTCTGCCGCTGAGCTACACCGCCGGACGACGACGGATCAGGACGCCGCCGACGGATTGTACCCAACGGGGCCGGGCCGCGCCCGGAATTGTCCCCGGGTCAGGACGCGTCGGGCTCCGGCAACGGGATCACGCCGCCGCCGCTCCGCTCGAGGCGGACGCCGTCGGCCGCCTCGATCTCGTCGACGCCGGCCACGGTGATCGCGTAGTCGCCGTCGCCCGTGCTGTCGATGAGCTTCTTCCCCCGCAGGTACCAGAGCGAGAACTGCGCCTCGTCGACCGAGCACGAGCAGAGCTCCACGAGGGCCCGCATGCTGACGCCCGGGTTGGACGGCCGCGACCGCCGCACGGTGTACAGCGCATGCAGGAGCATCCGGCGCAGCTGCCGCTCGTCGCCGGCGCTCCGTGCCGGCGACTCGGGCGGCAGGGGCGCGGCCGCCGTGCCGTGGCCGTTCCCGGACCGTCCGAGCTGCCGGTCGTAGGCGGCGCGGCTGACGGGGTCGGCGAGCAGGCGGTGGGCCTCGACCAGGCGCCGGAAGACGTCGGCATCGCCCGTCTCGCGGTTGTCCGGGTGGTAGACCGCGGCCAGCACGCGGAAGGCCTTCGTGATGATCAGCGGGTCGGCCGTGCGACTGACCTGAAGGACCTCGTAGTGATCGGTGCTCGACACGTCGCCCATGTCCCCTCTACCGTTCAGGCCGGCGCCCCCGCCGTTGGAACCGCTTCCAACAGAGCGTACGTCGGCCGCGGGGGGAAAGGCGCATGTTTTTCGCGCGGCGTCGCGCGCCCGGCGATCTGACGCGATGGCGGCCGGGCGGCGCGAGCGGCACGGTCCGGTGGCCCGGCGGGCGGCGCCGCCGGCGTCGGTGTCGACGGCGATGGCTTTGCTATATAATCCGCACGGGCATCCAACAGTAGCGATTCCTGCTACTTCAGTCTGGCCGGGCACGGCTCGGAGGAATCTTCACATGCAGTTCCGTACGCATCCGTGGCAGGACGACCCTGTGCTGCGCCTCGACGACATCGACGAGGACGCCGAGGATCTCGAGGACGACGACCTCGAGGACGACGAGGACGATCTCGAGGCCGATCTCGACGAGGAGGACGAGGACGAGGACGACGAGGACCTCGAGGAGGACGACCTCGAGGACGACGACCTCGACGACGACGACGAGGAGGACGACGACCTCGACGACGACGACGAGGACGACGACGAGGACCTCGACGACGACGATGATGAGTAGTCCATCACTCCACGAGGAGGTGGGCAATGGCGCTGCTGAGTGGTGAGGGCTGGCTCTTCCTGCTGCGCTGGTTTCACTTCCTGGCCGGCATCACGTGGATCGGCATCCTGTACTACTTCAACTTCGTGCAGACGCCGTTCTTCGCCAAGGCGGAAGCGCCCGTCCGGACGGGCATGATCGCCGGGGGGCTCGTCTCCACCGCGCTGTGGTGGTTCCGCTGGGGTGCGATGTTCACGTTCATCACCGGCTGGCTGATCATCATCGACCGGATGGGACGGCTCGGCGTGGGCGGCTTCTTCGACACCTCGTACGGCTGGGCGATCTTCTTCGGCGGCATCCTCGGCAGCGTCATGTGGTTCAACGTCTGGTTCGTGATCTGGCCCGCGCAGCAGGTCGTGATGCAGTCCGCGGCCCAGGTCGCCAAGGGCAGCCAGGCGATCCCCGAGGCGGCTGCCCGGGGCGCCCGGAGCGGGGTGGCCTCGCGGACGAACACGATGCTGTCCATCCCCATGCTCTTCTTCATGGGGGCGGCGAGCCACCTCCCGATGTTCGCCCAGACGTCGGCGGGCGCGAAGGTCGGCGCCCTGATCCTCCTGGCGATCGTCGTCGCTGCCGTCGAGTTCAACGCGCTGGCCGGCCCGGCCACGCCCGACAAGGCGCACGGGGGCAAGAAGATGCTCGCCACGCTGAACGGCACGTTCGTGGCGGGCTTCGTGCTGACCGCGATCCTGTACTTCGGCCTCGAGATCCTCTTCCCTTGACAGTTGTCGTGGGGGGCCCCGACATGGCCCCCCACACCCCCCCACGCTCGGCGCGCCCCGGGACAC
>JAICGY010000304.1 GCA_025922915.1 Candidatus Methylomirabilota bacterium
AGGATGCGGATCTCGGTTTCGAGCACCACCCCGAACTGCGCGTGTACGCGGTCACGCGTCAGCTCCATCAGCGCGATGATGTCGGCGGCCGTGGCGCCGCCCCGGTTGACGATGAAGTTGGCGTGCTTGGCCGAGATCTCGGCGCCGTTGACGCGCTTGCTGCGCAGGCCCGCCTTCTCGATCAGGCGCGTCGCCTCGAGGCCGGCCGGGTTCTTCCAGACCCATCCGGCGGCGGCGAGGGCGAGCGGCTGGGTGGACTTCTTCACCTTGAGCCGCGCCTTGATGTCCTTCTGGATCTCCGGCAGCGGCCGCCGGTGGAACTGCAGCCGGCAGCCGACGACGACGGCGCGCGGCGGCGCATGGAAGACGCGCTCGGCGTAGCTGCCGCCCCGCGGCTTGAACTCGCCGAGCGTCCCGTCGGGGTGCAGGAAGTAGACCGCGCTCACGTGGTCGGCGATGGTGCCGTCGGCGGAGCCGGCGTTCATGGCGAGGGCACCGCCCACCGTGGCCGGGATGCCGACGAGCGGCTCCAGCCCCCCCAGGTTCAGGGCGGCCGCCTCGCGGATCAGCGCGGAGAGGCTCACCCCCGCCCCCGCCACCGCCTCCTCGCCGTGGAACTCGGCGCGCCCCAGGCAGCCCTCCAGCTTGAGGACCACGCCGCGGATGCCGCGGTCGCGCACGAGCAGGTTGTTGCCGCCGCCCACGACGGCGACGGGCAGCTGCTCCCGCTCGGCGAACCGCAGCGCGTGACGGATGTCGTCGACGTCTTGCGGGACGACGAACACGTCGGCGGCGCCGCCGATCCGCAGCGACGTGTGGTAGCTGAGGGGCTCCTTGAAGCGGACCTCGCCCCGGATCTCTCCTAGCATGCCGTCCTCCCCGTGGGCTCGATGGCCTCGAGCGCGCGCACCAGGTCCGGTCCCAGCGTTCCCACGTCGCCCGCCCCGAGGGTGAGCACGAGGTCCCGCGGCCGGCTGATCTCGCACACGTGCCGGACGATGTGCGCGCGCTCGCTGCCCAGATAGCTGACGTCGCGGTGGCCGTGCGCCCGGATCGCCTCGGCGAGGTCCGCGGCGGACACGCCGGGGATCGGCGGCTCGCCGGCCGGGTAGACGTCCATGACGATCACGACGTCGGACTGGTTGAACGCGGTCAGGAACTCCTGGTAGAGCGACTGCGTCCGCGTGTAGCGGTGTGGCTGGAAGACCGTGATCACGCGGCCGTCGAACCCGGCCTTGGCGGCGGCCAGGGTGGCCCGGATCTCCGCGGGGTGGTGGCCGTAGTCGTCGACCACCGTCACGCCGGCCGCGGTGCCCAGGACCTGGAAGCGGCGCTGGACGCCGGCGAAGCCGGCGAGCGCGCGCTGGATCACCGGAAACGACAGCTCGAGCTCGAGCCCGACCGCGACGGCGGCCAGGGCGTTGAGGACGTTGTGGCGCCCGGGCACGCGGAGCCGGCACTCGCCCAGGTGCTGATCGCGCCGGTGCACGTCGAACCGGCTCGTCAGGCCGGCCAGCTGGACCCGTCGGGCCACCAGGTCCGCGCTCGCCTCGAGCCCGTAGGTGATCACGCGCTTCTCGACCCGCGGCAGCAGCCGCTGGATGTCCGGCTGGTCCAGGCAGAGCACCGCCGCGCCGTAGAAGGGGACCCGGTTCACGAAGGCGAGGAACGCCTCGCGGAGCGCGTCGAGGGTTCCGTAGTGGTCGAGGTGCTCGGCGTCGATCGTGGTGACGACGGCCAGCGCGGGGGTGAGCCGCAGGAAGGAGCCGTCCGACTCGTCGGCCTCGGCCACGAGGTACTCCCCCTGCCCGAGCCGGGCACTGGCGCCGAGGCCCACGATGCGGCCGCCCACGACGATCGTGGGGTCGAGCCCTCCCTCGGCGAGCACGGCGGCGACCATCGAGGTGGTGGTCGTCTTGCCGTGCGTGCCCGCGACGGCCACGCCGTACTTCACGCGCATGAGCTCGGCGAGCATCTCCGCCCGCGGGATGGTGGGGATCCCGAGCCGCCGCGCCGCCTGCAGCTCGACGTTGTCGCGGGGAACGGCCGAGGAGTAGACGACGACGTGGGCGCCCTCGACGTGGGCGGCGTCGTGGCCGATGACGACCTTGGCGCCCCGGCGCTCGAGCCGCTCGACAGCCTCGTTGCGCCGGCGGTCGGAGCCCGACACGCGGTACCCGAGGTCGAGGAGGATCTCGGCGATCCCCGACATGCCGCTGCCCCCGATGCCGACGAAGTGCACGTGCCGGTAGCGCCTAAGCATGGCCGTGCTGGGAGATGTTGAGGAGCACGCCCGTGGAGAGCATCGTCGTGAGCAGCGCCGAGCCGCCGAACGAGATGAACGGCAGCGGCAACCCCTTGGTCGGGAGGAGCCCGGTCACCACGCCGAGATTGACGAGGGTCTGGGTCGCGATGAGCAGCGTGATCCCCAGGGCCAGGTAGGCGCCGAACGGCTCGGGGGCCCGGAGCCCGATGCGCAGGCCGCGCCACACGAGCACGGCGAACAGCGCGACCACGGCGAGGGCGCCGACGAGGCCGAGCTCCTCGCCGACGATGGCGAAGATGAAGTCGGTGTGCGCCTCCGGCAGGTAGAACAGCTTCTGCCGCGAGCCCCCCACGCCCTCGCCCACCACGCCGCCGTTGGCGAAGGCCAGCCACGACTGGATGATCTGGAATCCGCTGCCGCGCGGATCCGACCAGGGATCCCAGAACGCCATGATCCGGCGGAGCCGGTAGGGCGCCATCCAGATGGCCGCGACCAGCAGCGGCAGCGCGGGCGCGAGCGTCCACAGGAGCCAGCGCACCGGCGTGCCCGCCAGGTACAAGAGGCCGAGCGTCAGGGCGAGCAGGGTCAGGCAGTTGCCGAGGTCCGGCTGCACCAGCACGAGCCCGGCGAAGGCCACCGCGATCCCGAGCGGGGGCAGCAGCGCCGCCCGGCCCTCCTCGAGGGGCGCGCGCCGACGGGCCAGGAACGCCGCCAGGTAGATCACGAGGGCGAGCTTGGCGAGCTCGGCCGGCTGGAAGGAGACGAACCCGAGGCGGATCCACCGCCGCGTGCCGTTGATCTCGTGGCCGAGCGGCGGCACGAGGACCAGCAGGAGCAGCACCCCGGCCAGCGCCAGCGCGGGCAGGACGAGCCGCTCGAGCCGGCGATAGTCCACCCGGAGGGCGACGAGCAAGGCCCCCGAGCCGAGCAGCGCCCACGACAGCTGCCGCTTGAGGAAGAACAGCGGGTCGTGGAAGCGGTCGGCGGCCACGATCGCGCTCGCCGAGTAGACCATGACGACGCCGACCGAGAGCAGGACGACGGCCACGCCGAACAGCCACATGTCGGGCCGCAGCCGTCTAGGCATCGTCGAGCCCGGCCACGATCCGCTTGAACACCTCGCCCCGGTGCTCGTAGGAGCGGAACATGTCGAAGGAGGCGCACGCCGGCGAGAGCAGCACGACGTCGCCCGGGGCGGCCAGGCGGCGGGCCGTTTCCACCGCCGCCGGCATCGAGGCGGCCGGCGTCACCGGCACCCCGGCCGCGGCCAGCGCGCGGCCCACCGTCGGCCCGTCCTCGCCGATGACGATGGCGTGCGTGACGCGGCCCCGGGCCGCCTCCGCGAGCGGCGCGAAGTCCTGGCCCTTGCCCTTGCCGCCCGCGATCAGGACGATGCGCTCGGTGAAGCTCGCCAGGGCCTTGATGGTCGAGTCGACGTTCGTGCCCTTCGAGTCGTTGTAGAAGGCCACGCCGCCGACGTCGCGCACGGGCTCGATGCGGTGGGCGACGGCCCGGAAGCGGCCGAGGGCGCGGCGGATGGCCTCCGGCGCCAGCCCCACCCAGAGGGCGCACGCCACGGCGGCCAGCGCGTTCTCGACGTTGTGCGCCCCGCGGAGCTGGAGCTCGCCGACGGGGGCGATCGGCTCCACGTGCCCGTTGAGCTTGGCGACGATCCAGCCGTCGCGCACGAACACGCCGTGGGCGAGCGGGCGCTGGCGGCTGAACCACACGACGTGGGCCTGGGTGCGGGCGGCGAGGCCGGCGCTGGCCCCATCGTCGGCGTTGAGGACGGCGCAGTCGCTCGACGTCTGGTTCAGGAAGATCCGCGCCTTGGCGTCGACGTAGGCGGCGAGGCTGCCGTGCCGGTCGAGATGGTCGGGGCTCACGTTGAGCACGGCGGCCACGCGCGGCCGGAACAGGTCGATCGTCTCGAGCTGGAATGACGAGACCTCGGCCACCACCAGGCCGTCGGCCGGGAAGCCGAGGACCTCGCCGCTGAGCGGCGTGCCGATGTTGCCGCCGACGAGCACCGGGCGGGGCTGCCGCTCGAGCAGCGCCCCCGTGAGGACCGTCGTCGTCGTCTTGCCGTTGGTCCCCGTGATGGCGATCGTCTCCGCCTCGGTCGCGCGCCAGCCGAGCTCGAGCTCGCCGATGACCGGCACGCCGCGGGCGCGCGCGGCGGCGAGCTGGGAGCTGTCGGCCGGGACGCCGGGGCTGACCACGACCAGTTCCGCCGCCTCCAGCGCTTCGGGGGCGGCCCGGCCGAGGACGAGCCGGATCCCCACCTCGCCGAGGGCGGCGACCTCGCCGCCGAGCCGGTCCAGCGGCTGGAGATCGGTGGCCACCACCCGGGCGCCGGCCCCGTGCAGCAGGCGGGCGGCGGCGACACCGCTCCGCGCCAGGCCGACGACGGCCACCCGGCGCCCGGACAGCGCGGCGAGATACTCGCGCCCGCGCGTCGTCACATCCGTGTCCTCCACCGTCACCGTCATCGGCACCACCGCACGCCTTTCGTCGCTCGTGCCCCCCGGATGCTCAGTCGGATGGGGGGCTCCGGGCACCCCCCATCCCCCCCGACGCTCGTAGCCGACCACATGGGGGCTCCGGGCGCCCCCCATGCCCCCCGACGCTCGCCCCCACCCCGGCGAAGCCGGGGTGGGGCTCGTTACACCGACGGTCTCCTAGCGCAGCTTCAGCGTGGTGAGCGCGAGAAGCGCCAGCGCGAAGGAGACGATCCAGAACCGGACGA
>JAICGY010000305.1 GCA_025922915.1 Candidatus Methylomirabilota bacterium
GCCGCCGTGTCGACCAGCCGCTCGATGGCGAAGGCCGCTTCCGGCCGCCCGGCGCCCCGGTAGGCCGACACGGGCGCCGTGGTCGTCAGCGCGCCCTCCACGGCGATGTCGCAGCTCGGCACCGCGTAGGCTCCGGGCAGGCAGCGCGCGTGGTTCCAGGGCGAGCCGGGCGCCGCGAACATGAGCGAGGCCCCGAGCGGGGCCACGATCCGCGCGCGCAGGCCGAGGATGCGGCCGTCGGCGTCCAGCGCCAGCTCGCCCTCGCAGACCGCGCCGCGCGCGTGGTTCGTCGTGGGAAAGTCCTCGCGCCGCGTCGCCACCCACCGGAGCGGCCGCCCCAGCCGCACCGCGAGCCAGGCGAGCAGCACCTCCTCCCGGTAGGGGCCGGTCTTCACGCCGAACCCGCCCCCGACGTCGGGCGCGATCACGCGCACCTCGGACTCGTGACGGTCCAGCAGCCGCGCCACCTCCGCGCGGATCCGGAACGGCGCCTGACACGACGTCCAGAGCGTCAGCTCGCCGCTCGCCGGGTCGACACGCGCCACCACCGTGCGCGGCTCGATGGCCACCGCCGCGATGCGCTCCTGCGCGATGCGGAGCGAGACGCGATGGGCGGCCCGCGCGAACGCGCCCTCCGGATCGCCGGCGCGGAGCACGCGCCGGAACGACCGGTTCCTCTCGATCCCCGGGTCGAGGACGGGCGCGCCGGCGGCGAGCGCCGCCTCCGGCTCCGGCGCGGCGGGCAGAGGGGCGTAGTCGACCTCGACGCGTCCCGCCGCGTCCCACGCGGCGGCCGCCGTCTCCGCCACGACGGCGGCGACGGGCACGCCCGTCGCGTGGACGGCGCCCTCGGCGAGGATGGGATGCGGGGGGATCTCGAGCTCGGGGACGGCACCGCGGTTCACCGCGGTCAGCCCCAGGTGGCGCACCTCGTCGCCGGTGATCACGGCGACGATCCCGGGCGCCTTCCGGGCGGGCTCGACGTCGAGCCGGGCGATGCGGGCGTGGCCGTGCGGGGAGCGCACGAGCACGACGTCCAGGCAGCCGGCGAGGCGGAGGTCGTCGACGAAGGTGCCGGCGCCGAGGAGCAGACGGCGGTCCTCGCGCCGCTTCATCGGCCGGCCGACGTACCGCTCCGGATCGCTCGTGTGGGTCATCGGCGGGTCCCTGGGCGCGCGGGGTCTTGTATCACCGCCGCGCGGGGCCCGTCAAACCGCGCGCCGCGACCGGCGCTCCGTCGTATGCTGAGCGCCGCCAAGCGGAGGAGGGTCCCATGGACTACGGCGTCGTCATGTTCCCCACGGAGTACGCGATCGCGCCGGACGAGCTGGCCCGGGCGCTCGAGGAGCGCGGCTTCGAGTCCGTCTGGTTCCCGGAGCACACCCACATCCCGGCGAGCCGGCGGAGCCCCTGGCCCGGCGGCGGCGAGCTGCCGCGGGACTACTGGTCGTCCTACGATCCCTTCGTCGCCCTGATGGCGGCGGCGGGGGCGACCCGGCGCCTGAAGCTCGGTACCGGCATCTGTCTCGTCGTCGAGCGCGATCCGATCACCACGGCCAAGGAGGTCGCCACGCTGGACCGCCTGTCCGGTGGCCGCCTCCTCTTCGGCATCGGCGGCGGCTGGAACGCCGAGGAGATGGAGAACCACGGCACGGCGTTCGCCACGCGCTGGCGGCTCCTCCGCGAGCGGGTGCTGGCCATGAAGGAGATCTGGACGAAGCGCGAGCCCGAGTTCCACGGCGAGTTCGTGCGCTTCGACCGGATCTGGGCGGACCCCAAGCCCCGGCAGAAGCCGCATCCGCCCATCATCATCGGCGGGGACGGGGCGACGACGTTCGACCGCGTCGTGGAGTTCGGCGACGGCTGGATGCCGATCCTCCGTCCGAGCCGGAACCCCGTCGCGCGCATCCCCGAGCTCCGCGAGCGGCTGGGCAAGGCGGGCCGCGACGTGCAGTCCGCGCCGGTGTCCCTCTTCTTCGCGCCGCCCAGGCGCGAGGCGCTGGACGCCCTCGCCGCCGCCGGCGTGGCACGGGCGATCTTCGGGCTGCCGTCCGAGCCCCGGGACACCGTGCTGCCGCGGCTGGACGCGTACGCGAAGGTGATGCGGGGCTGAGAGGCGCCGGCGGCTCAGACGAGCACCGCGCGCGCCGCGTCGAGGGCGCGCTCGATCTGGGCCGCGTCGACGTCCAGGTGCGTGACGGCCCGGACGGTGCGCGGGCCCATGGCGCCCATGCGGACGCCGCGCGCCAGGAGCGCGGCGACGGCCGCCCCCGCGTCGAGCGCGCCGCGCAGCTCGAAGATCACGATGTTCGTCTCCACCGTCGCCGGGTCGAGCCCGACGCCCGGCAGCCCGGCCAGGCCCTCGGCGAGCCGCCGGGCGTTGGCGTGATCCTCGGCGAGGCGCTTGACGTGGTGGTGCAGCGCGAAGACGCCGCCGGCGGCGATGATGCCCGCCTGGCGCATCGCGCCCCCCATCTGCTGCTTCAGCCGCCAGGCCTCGGCGATGAAGTCGCGGGAGCCGGCGAGGGCCGCTCCGACGGGGGCGCCCAGCCCCTTCGTGAAGTCGATCCAGGCGGAATCGAAGGGCGCCGCGTGGTCGCGCGCCGCCACCCCGCTCGCCACCACGGCGTTCATGAGGCGCGCGCCGTCCAGGTGGGTGCGCAGCCCGTGCCGCCGCGCCACGTCGGTCACCGCCGCGATGCGGTCGAGTGCCCAGATCGACCCGCCTCCGAGGTTGCTCGTCTGCTCCACCCAGAGGAGCCGGGTGCGCGGCATGTACCGGCTGTCCGGACGGATGGCCGCCGCCACGGCGTCCGCGTCGTACTGCCCGCGCGGCCCGTCCAGCGCGCTCACGTTCACGCCGGCGAGCGCCGCCGGGCCGCCGCCCTCGTAGTGGATGGGGTGGGCGGTGCGATGGGCCAGCATCTCGTCCCCGGGTCGGCAGTGGACGCGCAGCGCGATCTCGTTGCACATCGTGCCGGACGGCAGGAAGAGCGCGGCCTCCTTGCCCAGCAGGTCGGCGACCATCTCCTGCAGCAGGTTGACGGTCGGATCCTCCTGCTTCTGCTCGTCGCCGACCTCGGCCTCGCACATGAACCGGCGCATCTCGCGGGTGGGACGGGTGACGGTGTCGCTGTAGAGATCGACGTCGATCGCCGGCATGGGCGCCTCCTCTCCGGATCCGGGCGTTCCATCGTACACAATCGAGATGAGCCGGTGCCGGCCGGCCGCCGGCCGCGCGCCCCCGGCGCGCCACCGGGCGCGTCACCGCCGCACATCGGCTAGAGTAGGCGGGAAGGAGCTCGTCATGTCCGACCGGAGATATCGTCAGCAAGGGTACCGGAGCCCGGGGGCGGGATCGCCGAGACGGGACCCGGCGCCGCCCGCCGCCCCGCGGAGCGGCGGGATGCTGGCCAGCCGGAGCGTCTCCCGCTGCGCGGCCTGCGGCATCGTCCTGCCGATCGCGACGGGGTCGCTGGAGCAGTGCCCGGGCTGTCGGGCCGCGATCCACGCCTGCCGGCAGTGCACCCACTTCGAGGCGGCCCGCCGCTTCGAGTGCGCCCAGCCGATTCCCGAGCGGCTGACGGACAAGAGCGCGCGGAACGACTGCGCCTGGTTCTCGCTCCGGGTGACGGTCGAGCGGAACGCCTCTCCCGACTCGACGCGCCCCGCCGACATTCGCCGCGGGTTCGACGACCTCTTCAAGAAGTAGTTTCCGGCCGCCCGGCGGCGGCGAACCGGCCCTACGCGGCGGCGAGGCGGGCGAACTGTCGTTTCAGCGCGTCGACCCGGGCGAGGTAGCGGGCGACGTGGTGGTCGCCGCACCGCTGGCCGGCGGTCAGCCGGAAGCCGCGTCGCGCGTAGTTGGCGCCCGCACCGGCTCCGCACAGGTGGATGACGGCGGCCAGGTCCTGCTTCTGCCGGAGCGTCGCCCGCGCGATCCCCAGCCGCTCGATCGTGCGCGCGACGCTGCGATCGAGGAGGGCGGCCGTCATCTCCACGGCGTGGCTCGGCACGACCCGCGTGTAGAGGCCGTTGAGCCAGCAGGAGCCGGGGTCGTACCAGGGCCCGTCCTCGACCACCACGTGATCACGGACGCAGTAGCGCCGGGCCTCCTGGAAGGTCGCGTCGGTGATCTGGTACATGCCGACCGCGCTCGACGCCGGCCGGTACAGCTCGAAGGGGTTCCAGGTCAGCCGCCACCGCCAGTACGTGCGGGCGACCGGGTTGCCGGCGCCCTCGACCTGGGCGAGGGCGGCGAGCAGCTCGGGCGTGATGACCGCCGTGGAGTGCGCGCGGAAGAGCGGGCCGTACTGCCGCCACGTCTCGGACGGCGCCTTCCAGAGCGCGCCGCTCACGGGAAAGAACAGCTCGGTCGGCTTGCGGACGACCTGGTAGACCCAGTTGGTCACCGACCAGACGACCAGGACGAGGACGGCGAGCACGAGCATCCGGAGCGCCAGCGGGGCGGCCAGCGCCAGCCGCACCGCGCGGAGGGCTGCTCGCCGGAACGGCGAGACGGGCGCATGCCGGCGTCGCCGCGCGCGCGTCCCCCGGCGGGCGGGCGGGCCGGTGCGCGGGTGCGCCGTGGCGGCCAAAATCTTGCCCGGCATCGAGCCTCAGCGGGCGGCGACCGCCTCGGGCATCCGGTCGACCACGACGGTTGGGTGGACGGCGGGCGAGTAGACCTCCAGGATCTCGACGTCGTCCGAGCAGTCGAGCTCGTTGTGGACGATGCCGGGCGGCTGCAGGACGCAGTCGCCGGCGTGGAACGTGCGCTCGCCCTCGTGCTCGTAGACGAACTTGATCCAGCCCTTCAGCACGTAGAACATCTGGAAGTCGCACTCGTGCCGGTGCAGCCCCGTGGTGTGCAGCTCGTGCGCCCCCCCGGCATCGGCCTTGACCCGGATGACGTGGGCGCGGAACCTTCCGCCGGTCGCGTCGGCGATGCCGAGGTCGCGGTACTCCATGAAGCTGCGCAGGCCCGTCTGGTA
>JAICGY010000306.1 GCA_025922915.1 Candidatus Methylomirabilota bacterium
ATGCGGTCCGGGGGACGGGCGAGGGCGACGCCCTCGGGCTGCGCGGCGCGGAGCAGGAGGCCGTGGACGACCAGGTCGTCGACGAGGTCATCGAGGATCGCGACCGGCGCCCCGATCGTCGTCGCGACGTCCTCGAGCCGCAGCGGCGCCAGCCCCGCGAGCGCCCGCCGGGCAATCTCGACGAGCGCGCCCAGCGCCACCCGCTCGCGGAACGACAGGCCGGGGCGCGTGCGCGCCGCCAGGTACGAGGACGGGTACTGATGGAAGTACGCCACCTGGCCACCGATGAGGACGATCAGCCAGCCGACGTAGAGCCAGATCAGGAAGACGACGAGGGCCGCGAAGCTCGAGTAGATCGCGGTGTAGCGCGTCGAGCCGGCGACGAAGGCCGCGAACGCCGTGCCGGCGAGCTGCCACAGCGCCGCTGCCACCGCGCCGCCGGCCAGGGCGGCCACGGGGTGGACCCGGGTGTTGGGCGCCACCGCGTAGAGGAAGCTGAAGGCGGCGCACAGGAACAGGAACGGCATGACGTTGGCGGTGAGGAAGACGACGATCGTCTCGAGCGGCACGAGCGCCATGAGCCGCTGGACCAGCCAGTGGCTCTGGGCGGAGGCGATCAGGGCGAAGGCGGCCAGGACCAGGACCGGGCCCACGAGCAGGATGCTCAGGTAGTCGGTGAACTTCCGCGCGAGCCTCCGCCCCCGCCGTACCTGCCAGACGTGGTTGAGCGCATCCTCGATCCGGTCGATGAGGGCGAGGACGGTGTAGAGCAGCGCGGCCAGCCCCACGGCCCCCAGCACGCCGACCTGCATGTTGTCGACGAACTCCACCACGCGCCGCGTGACCTCGCCGGCCCGGGCGCCGAGCGGCTCGAGCCCGCGGGCCAGGAGTGGCTCGATCCGGTAGTGCGCGCCGAAGGCCTTGAGCAGCGAGAAGCCGACGGCGAGCAGCGGAACGAGGGAGAGCAGGGTGCTGTACACGAGACCCATGGCGCGCAGGTTCAAGCCGGGGTCCTGCGACGCCCGAACGATCACGACCGCCAGACGCAGCGCGGTCACGCCCACGCGGGTGACCGGCCCGTCCTGCGTGGTGTCGCGGCGCCAGAGGTCCTCGCCGACGAAGCGCCCCAGGCCGGATGTCGCGCGCATCACGCGCTCCCCGTGCGACAGGGCGCCGGGTCACCGGCCGCCCTGTCGCACGGCCGCCGTGCCACCGGGCTAGCCGGCCTTCCTCTCCTCGCCCCGGAACGGCGCCTTCACGACCACCTGGATGCCGGCGATGGCGCCCGTGAGGGCCCGGCGGACCTGCTCGACGGCCGCCGCGCTGACGTCGCCGGCGCCCTGCACGGCGCCGGTGGCGGCCGCGGAGGCGGCCTCCTCGGCGCTGATGCCGAGCTCGCGCGCCCCGGCTATGGCACCCTCCACCGCGTTCCGGGCGGCGGATCCCACGTCGCCGCCGACGTCGGCCGTCGCCTTCACGACCGCCCGGGCGCTCTCGCTCGCCGTCGTCGTCGCCTCGACACCGATCTCCTTCGTTCCGCGCAGCACGCCGAGCACGCCTCCCTTGGCGGCCGCGCCGACGTCGCCGCTCACCTGCGAGGTGCCGAGGATGGCCCCGCGCAGCACGTCCGAGACGGTGCTCGTGAGCGCGGTGCCGACGGCCCCGGTGCCCCGGATCGTGTGCACGAGGGTGCCGCTCACGGTGTCGACGACGGTGTTCAGGACCTCGCCCGTGCCACGGATGCTCTGCACGATGCTGTTCTTCACGGACTCGACGATGCCTCGGTTCTCCTGCATGGGGAGACTCCCTTCCAGGGTGAACCTCCGACTCTCTCGCGAGGTAGACCCTTCAGAACGATGATCGAAGGGTGGCTTCCGGCCAGGATCGCCGGACATGCCCAGCGTAGCCCCGGTTGGGTGATCCTTCAATCGCCGCCGGGTATGGCCGGGAAACGCGTTTCACACACGCCGCTGCTGGCAGCATTCTCGCAAGTCTCGTGGCCAGATGGGGTCCCAGCGGTTGAGCCGGCGGTCGACGATCTGGATCGCGGTGATCGCGGCGCTGCTCGCCGCGATCGGCGTGGGGCTGGCGGCGATGCCGTCCGTCATCCAGTGGGCCGCGGCCCGGCAGCTGACGGCCTTGACCGGGCTCGAGACCACGATCGACGACGTGGACGTGTCCTGGTTCCCCTGGCGGATCGTCGCGCACGACGTCGTCGTCGAGGGCGCCGAGGGCGAGACGCGGCTGGCCGCCATCCCGCGGGTGGAACTGGCGCTGCGCTTCCGCCCGCTGCTCCGCGGGCGGATCGCCGTCGAGCGCCTCGCCCTCGAGGCCCCGCGCATCGAGGTCGTCCGCCACGAGACCGGCCAGTCGACCATCGACACCCTCCTCGCCCAGCTCGCGCCCGGGGAGGGGGAAGGACGGCTGATCGCGGTCGAGCACTTCTCGATCGCGGACGGCGCTCTGGTGCTCCACGACGCGGCGGTGGAGCCGGACCGGACGTGGCGCGCCGCCGACGTCGACGTCGAGGTGCTGGACGTCGACGCCGAGGAGGCGGCACGGGGCACCGGATCGGCGACGCTGACGCTCGCCGGGGCCGCGGTGTCGGTGTCCCTCGACCGGCTCGGGCTGCGGCCGATGCGTGGCCACGCCACGCTGACGACCGACGGGCTCGAGCTCGGCCGGATGTGGGCCTACGTGCCCGACGACGCACCGGTCCGGCCGCGGGGCGGGCGGCTCACCGGGCGACTCGAGGCCGCCTACGGCCCCGATGGTCTCCGGGCCACCGGCGAATCGACGCTGGCCGGCGTGACGGTGCTCCGTCCGGGCCAGGCCGAGCCGCTGGTGACCGAGGATTTGCTGAGTGTCGGCTTTCGCGACCTGGTCGTTCGCGACCACATGGTCCGGGTTGGCCGGCTCGAGGTCCGCGGCAGCCCTGTCGTGATCGATGCGAGCCGGGAACCCGCCCAGCGATTCCCGCTCGATCCCCTGCGGCTCGTCGCGGACGATCTCGGCTACCCGATCTCCCAGCCGGGGCAGGTGGTGCTCGAGGCCGGGCTGCCCGACGGCGGCCGGCTCGCCGCCAGGGGATCCGCACGGCTGGCCCCGCTCGCGCTCGACCTCGACGTGACACTTCGCGAGATCGGCCTCGCGTTCGCCCGCCCCTACATGCCTCCCGACGCTCCCGTCACCGTCGCCGAGGGGCGGTTGCACGCGACGCTCGACGTAACGGTGGCCTCCGACGCGGTGCAGGTCGACGGGGTCTTCGGCACCGCGCAGATGGTCCTGACGCGGCGGGGACAGGCGGAAGCATTCGTGCGCCACCCCCGGCTGGATGGCCGGGTCACGGCGCTGGTCTGGCGGCCGGACGGCGGTCTCACGATCGAGCGGCTCAGGGTGGCCGGCACCCCGACGATCACCGATGCCACCGCCTCGCCTCCGGTGCGCGCCGACTTCGCGGCGCTGTCGCTGGTAGCCGAGGACGTGAGGTGGCCGGCCCCGAGCCCGGCTCGCGTCCGCCTCGAGGCACAGCTCGCCGACGGCGGTCGTGCGACGGTGCAGGGACGGTTCACGCCCGCGACGCTGGCCGCCGACGTGGAGGCCCGCTTCGAGGGCGCCGACCTACGGCGCGCCGCCGCCTACCTCCCGCCCGACGCCCCGGTCGGCGTGGCCGGCGGCTCGGCGAGCGGCGAGGCCACGCTCACGCACGGCCCGGACGGCCGCTCCCGGATCGACGGCACGGCGACGGTCTCGGACCTCGCCCTCGCCCTCTCCGGCCAGGCAGAACCTCTCGTGACCGCGCCGCGGCTGCAGATCGCGGTCCAGGCGCTGACGCTCGAGGACGAGCAGGTGGGCGCGCGCCGGCTGGCCCTCGAGGGCAGCGTCGCCGTCGACCCGCCGGGCGAGAGGGCCGAGCCCGTGACGGTGCCCGCGGTGCGTCTGGCCATCGAGGACCTTGGCTGGCCGGCCTTGGGTCCGGCGCGCCTGGAACTGGGCGCCGATCTCCCCGAAGGGGGACGGCTCCGGGCGACGGGCGGGGTCGCGCTCGACTCCCGGCGACTCGACCTGACCGTCCACGCCGAGGACGCCGCGCTCGGACCGTTCGCCCGCCTGGCGCCGCTCCGGGGGCCCGTGCACGGCCGGGCGGACGTCGACCTCGAGGTCGAGGGCTCGCTCGCCGCCCCGCTCGCCGTCACTGCGTCCGGCAAGGCCACGGTCGAGGAGCTGACCATCGGCGAGCCGGGCGAGACGCCCATCACCGTGGCGCAGATCGCCGTCGACGGCCTGACGGCACGCTGGCCGCTCGCCGTCTCGCTGGACCGCGTCATCCTCGTGGAGCCGTCGGTGCTCATCGTCCGGGAGGAGGACTTCACCTTCCCCCTGCGGGCGATGCTCACGCCGGCCGGGAACGGCGCAGGGGACGCCGGCGACGCCGCCGGTCCCGGGGTGGATGCCGCGAAGGCGGACGACGGGTTCCCGATCCGCATCGGACGCCTGGAGATCGAGGGCGGCGACGCACGCTTCATCGACCGCACGGTGACGCCGCCGTATTCCGAGGAGCTCACGAACCTCGCGCTGACGGTGGAGGGGCTCGACAGCCGGTCCGACGATCCGGCCCGGGTCACCGTCCAGGCCGTTGTTGGCGCCGACGCGGCGCTCGAGCTCGCCGGCCAGATCGCCCCGTTCGCCGATCCGCTCCACGTCGAGCTCGACGGCGAGCTCCGCGGCTTCGCCCTGCCGCGCACGAACCCGTACGTCACGCACTTCACGGACTGGGTTCTCCAGCGCGGGTCCCTCACCACGCAGCTGCACTACCGGATCGTCGGTGACCGTCTGAACGCGACCAACAAGCTGCTCGTGCAACGGCTGCGCCTGGAGCGCGAGCGACCGGGCGCCGAGGCCGACCGGAAGCTCGGCATTCCGCTGGGGCTCGTGGCCGCGCTCCTCGCCGATCACCGGGGCGACATCCGCGTCACCGTCCCGGTCAG
>JAICGY010000307.1 GCA_025922915.1 Candidatus Methylomirabilota bacterium
GCGCTCATGCGGCGGCGATCCCTCCTCCCTCGACGACCCAGCGCGCGGCGTCCGCCACGTCCAGCGGCTCCGGCGAGGTCAGGAACACCTGTTCGGTGGCGCGGATCTCGCGCAGCACGTTGTCGCGCACCCCCGGGTCCAGCTCGGACAGCGCGTCGTCCAGCAACAGCACGGGCGCGGTCCCCACCGCTTCCGTCACCGGCAGCACCTCGGCCAGGCGCAACGCCAGCGCCAGGAGCCGCTGCTGGCCGCGCGACCCGAAGGCGCGGGCGTCCACGCCGTCCAGCTCGATCGCCAGGTCGTCGCGGTGGGGCCCGACCAGCGTCAGGCCGCGCCGCTGCTCGGCGGCCCGCGCCCGGGCCAGCGCGGCCAGGAGCGCGGCGGGCTCGGTGGCCTCCCCGATGGCGGCCCGGTACTCGACCTGCACCTTGTGCCGCTCGCCCGTCAGGGCCGGATAGACCCGCCCCAGCTCCGTCTGCAGCGCGGCCACCGCCCGCCGCCGGCGACCCATCAGCTCCATGCCGATCGCGGCCAGCTGCTCGTCCCAGGGCTGCAGCCGCTCGTCCGGCGCCCGCGCCTGCAGCAGCCGGTTGCGGCGATCCACCACCTGCCGGTAGCGCAGCAGGGCCGGCAGGTGGCTCGGGTACAGCCGCGCCGCGAAGCCGTCGACGAAGCCGCGCCGCGCCTGCGGGGGACCGTTCAGGATCGCCAGATCCTGCCAGCCGAACACGATCACGCGCGCCCACGGACAGCCGTCCCCCGAGGCGTGCCAGGCCCCGTTCTCGAGCTTCCGTAGAGTCCGCCGCACGGTGCGCGTGCCCTCGGCCCTCAGCAGATCGCCGCCGAGGGCAGCGGCGTCGACACCCCAGCGCGGCATGTCTCCGAGTCGGGACGTGCGGAACGAGCGGCCGGTGAGCAGGACGGCCAGGGCTTCCAGGAGGTTCGTCTTGCCCTGGCCGTTGCGGCCCGTGAGGAGATTCAGCCGGGGCTCGGGGCGGTACGTGAGGACGCGATAGCTACGGAATTCCTGTAGCTGAATGCATCCGATCTGCACCCTCTAAGACTCCCATTTTTCCGCTAAATGACTCACTAAATACGCATCGGCATTATAACACAGCAGTACGCGTCGCCGGCGCCGCTGCGCACCACGCCGGGGCTCAGCGCGTCCTTGAATTCCAGCACGACCTGCTCGTGCTCGATGGGTCCGAGGGCGTCCAGCAGGTAGCGGGAGTTGAACCCGATGGAGACCTCGTCGCCCCCGTAGTCCACGTCCAGCGTCTCCTCGGCGTCGCCCAGCTCCGCGCTCGAGGCCGTGATCCGCAGCACGGTCGGGGCGAGGGTGAGCTTCACCGGCTTGTTGCGCTCCTCGGCCATCACCGACACCCGCCGGAGCGCCGCCCCCAGGGCCGCCCGCCCGATCGTGAGGCGGCCCGGATGGTTCTTCGGCACGACCGCCTCGTAGTTCGGGAACTGGCCCTCGATGAGCCGCGCCGTCATCACGAAGTTGGGCATCTGGAGCACGAACTGGTTCTCGGTGAGGGCCAGCTGCACCTCCTCGCCGGCCCCGAGCACCCGCATCACCTCGCCGATGGCCTTGCGCGGGACGATGCCCGTCACCGGCTTGCCGACCTCGCCGATCGCCCGGGAGGCGAGGGCGAGCCGGTGGCCGTCCGTCGCGACCAGCCGGAGCTCCTTGCCCTGCAGGGAGAAGAGCACCCCGTTGAGCGCGTAGCGCGTCTCGTCGTGGGAGACGGCGAAGCTCGTCTGGCCGAGCATGTCACGCAGGGCCTTCGCCTCGAGCGTCAGCCAGGCGCCGGGCGAGGCCGGCGCCACCGCGGGGAAATCGTCGGGGGGCAGACCGACCAGCCGGTAGGCGGCACCGGCGCAGCGCAGGCTCACGGACGCGTTGTCCCCCACCTTCAGCGCCACGGCCGCCGCCGGCAGCTCCTTGACGATCTCGGCCAGCTTGCGGGCGGCCACCGTGATGGCGCCCTTGCCCACCACGCGCGCCGGGACCGAGACGCGGGCGCCGACTTCCAGGTCGGTCGCGCTCAGCCGCACCGTGCCCTCCTCCGTCTCGAGGAGGACGTTGGCGAGGATGGGCATGGTCTGGCGGGGCTCGACGATGTTCTGCACCATCTGGAGCCCCTTGAGAAACGCGTCGCGATCCAGGATGACTTCCATGAGTCTCTCCGCTCTTTTCAGAGAAGAAGGAACAACTTCGTAGTCGCACTAGCCGTCGAGCGGCGTGGACGGGGTGAGCAGCCCGCAAGCCATCGTCGGTGAAGCGCTTTGCCGGGCCGGGGGCCTGGGATAACCGTGTGGAAGGCGCCGGGAGAGCTGGGGATCACAGGCTGATGCCCTGGATAAGCCCATCCACGGTCCTGCGCAACTTGGGGTCTTCCTGGAGCAGCGTCTGGATCTTGTCCACCGCGTGCAGGACGGTCGTGTGGTCCTTGCCGCCGAAGGTGCGCCCGATCTCGGAGAGCGAGGAGTGCGTGAGCTGGCGGGCCAGGTACATGGCGATCTGCCGCGGGAAGGCCACGGCCTTGGTGCGGTTCTTCGCCTTGAGATCCGAGAGCTTGATGCCGAAGAAGTCCGCCACCTTCCGCTGGATGTGGTCGATCGTGATGATCTTCTCCTCGTCGCCCCACAGATCGGCCAGCACCTCCTGGGCGAGGTCGACGCTCATCTCGCGCCCGGTGAGGGCACAGAAGGCGATCATGCGCGTCAGCGAGCCCTCGAGCTCGCGGATGTTGGACTTGATGCGGCTGGCGATGAGGAAGGCGACGTCGTCGCCGAGGCGGACGCGCTCGACGGCCGCCTTCTTCTTCAGGATGGCCACGCGGGTCTCGAAGTCCGGCGGCTGGATGTCGGCGATCAGGCCCCACTCGAAGCGCGAGCGCAGCCGCTCCTCGATCTCCGGGATGTCCTTCGGCGAGCAGTCGCTCGACAGGATGATCTGCTTGCGCGACTCGTAGAGGTCGTTGAACGTGTGGAAGAACTCCTCCTGCGTGCGCTCCTTGCCGGAGATGAACTGGATGTCGTCGATGAGCAGGAGGTCGATCGTCCGGTAGCGGGCGCGGAACTCCGCGGTGCGGTCGTAGCGGATGGCGTTGATCAGCTCGTTGGTGAACCGCTCGGAGGAGATGTAGACGATCCGCATGCCGGCGAACAGGCGCGCGCACTCGTGGCCCACGGCGTGGAGCAGGTGCGTCTTGCCGAGCCCGACCCCCCCGTAGATGAACAGCGGGTTGTAGGCCTTGGAGGGCAGCTCGGCCACCGCCTGGGAGGCCGCCTGCGCGAACTGGTTCGAGGAGCCGACGACGAAGGTGTCGAACGTGTAGCGGGGGTTGAGGCCGTCGGTGCTCCCGGCGGGGGCCGCGCGGGGAGGCGGCGCCGCCAGCCGCGGCGTCGCCTCGTCGGGCGCGCCGGCGAGCGTCTCGTCGACCACGACCGAGACCCGAGGCTGGCCGCCGATCGCGTCCGCGGCGGCGTGCTGCAGGGCGTCGAGGTGATGCTGGGCCAGCCAGTCGCGCGAGAAGACGTTCGGAGCCCCGATCCGCAGGTGGTCTCCCTCGATGGCGAGCAGCCGGCAGGGACGCACCCAGGATTCCATCACTGCGGGGGGGAGGCGATGGGAAGCGGCGTCGCAGAGCCGAGCCCAAAGGGTATCCAACACTGACGGAGACCTCACTTACACACAGAGTTATCCACAGGTGGGGATAACTCTGGGCGTCACGCTCGATGGGGCATACGCGTCGGGTCACTGCACGCTTCTTCGACAACGCACGTCGCACGAAAATACCGACGCGACGGATGCGGAACGCTAGCACACGGCTCGCGAGCCGTGCAAGGGCCTTTCCTCGGCGGCGCCGCGGTCGCTGGTTGACGTGGTGAGGCCCGCTGTCTACACTGTGCCGGTTGCACGACCGGAAAGGGGACCGCGCTCATGAAGCGGACGTTTCAACCCAATCGGCGCCGCCGAGCCAAGACGCACGGCTTTCGCGAGCGGATGCGGACGCAGGGCGGGCGGAAGGTGCTCAAGCGCCGGCGCGCGAAGGGGCGCAAACGGCTCACCGTGTAGCGGGTCGCTTCCCCCGTCGAGAGCGGTTGACCACCAGCGCCGAGTTCCAGGCGCTCTTCCAGCGAGGCAGACGTGTTGATCGGCGTGCGCTCATCGTGCTGTGGCGCGAGGCGAGCGAGCCGACGCGAGCCGGGTTCGCGGTGAGCCGCCAGTTGCGGCGGGCCGTCGAGCGCAACCGCGTTCGCCGGCGGCTCCGTGCCGCCTACCGGGCGGCCCGCGAGGCCGCCCCCGCTCGGGTCGCGCTCGTGATCGTCGGGCGCCCGGCCGCTCTCCGCGAGCCTTTCGAGGGGTTGCTCGCCCAGCTGCGGGGCGCCCTGGCCGCCATCCCGGGGCCGAGGGCCGCGTGAGCGCGGGCGCCCGCGTCGCGACGCTCGCCATCGTCGGATACCAGCGGCTCGTCGCCCCGGTCCTGCCGCCGGCCTGCCGCTTCGCGCCGACGTGCTCGGAGTACGCGCGCCAGGCCATCCTCGAGCACGGGCTGCTCCGGGGCCTCTGGCTCGCGATCCGCCGCCTGGCGCGCTGTCACCCCTTCCATCCGGGCGGGTGGGATCCCCCGCCCCTCGCCGGAGGGCCCTCGCGGTGAGCATGGAGAAGCGCGCGATGCTCGCGGTGGCCCTCATGGCCCTCGTGCTGATGGGCTGGCAGGTGCTGTTCTCCCCGGTGCCGACCGAGGCGCCCCGGGCGCCCGGCCCCGCGGAGGCGCCGCCGGGGCCGGCGGAGCCGGCCCGGCCGGCCGAGCCCGCGCCTGCTCCGCCACCGACGCCGGCGCCCGTGGTGCCCCTCCCCGCGCGCCCGCCGAAGGCGGCCGCCGCCCCCCAGCGCGTGGCGCGGGTGGAGACACCGCTCTACGAGGCCGGGGTGAGCAGCGAGGGGGGCAAGCTCCAGAGCTTCACCCTCCA
>JAICGY010000308.1 GCA_025922915.1 Candidatus Methylomirabilota bacterium
CGACCGGCGGCGCTCGCTCGCACGCTCCCCCATCTGTCGCGGCAGGTCCCTCGTCGGCCCCGTGCTTGCACCCTTCCCCCGTGCCGATAAAACCCCGCGCCGAGGATCTCTCGAATGGCGAAGCCGATCGGATACGCCGTGGTGGGTCTGGGCGATCTCGTCCAGCGCGGCGTGCTGCCCGCCTTCACGCACGCCGCCGACACCTCGCGGCTCGTCGCCGTCGTCGGCAGCGATCGCGCACGCGCCCAGGCGCTGGCCGACGAGTTCCGGGCCACCGCCTATCACCTGGACGAGCTGCGGCAGTGCCTGCAGCGCGAGGACGTGAACGCGGTGTACATCGCCACCGCGACCGCGCTGCGCTGCGACTACGCGGTGGAGGCGGCGCGCGCCGGGGCCCACGTGCTGTGCGATCGCCCGATGGCCGTGACCGCCGACGAGTGCCGGCGGATGATCCGCACGTGCCAGACCAACCGCGTCAAGCTCATGGTCGCCTCTCGCCTGACCTTTCACCCCGCGCACGCGCGCGCGGTCGAGCTGATCCGGGGCGGCGCCATCGGCGCGCCGCGGACGTTCAGCTCGGACGCCACGCTGCGCTTGGAGGACGCCGACGATCCTCGCCTGCAGCGCCGTCTGGGAGGCGGCACCGTCTACGAGCTGGGCGTGTCGTGCGTGAGCGCGGCACGCGGCCTGTTCGGCGCCGACCCCGCCCAGGTGATGGCCATGACCGCGCGGGCGACGCGCCGCTACGGCGGCGACGTCGACGACGGGGCGGTCGCCCTCGTGCGCTTCCCCGAGGAGCGGCTGGCGCACTTCCACACCAGCTTCGGGGAAGCGCCGACGTCCGTTCTCACCCTGCTCGGCGAGGAGGGCTGGCTGCGGCTCACGCCCGCCTACCGCCACGACGTGCCCGTCACGCTCGAGCTCGTGCGCCACGGGCGCCGGGAGGAGATGACGTTCGAGCCGACCGATCAGTTCGCCGCCGACATCACGTACTTCTCCAGCTGCATCACCCAGGATCGCGCGCCGGAGCCCTCGGGGATCGACGGCCTGCAGGACGTGCGCGTCATCGAGGCGATCTACCGGTCGGCGCGCGACGGGCGGCCGGTGACGCTGTCGCGGATCGCGCGGGCCGAGCCGATCCCCGCCGAGGCCGAGGCCCGCAAGGCGCTGGCCGAGCGACGCCAGGCCGGATGAGCACGGCATGCCGATTGCTCCCGGCTGTTCCAGTGACCCCCCCAACGGTAACGATCACAAGGAGGTTCCCGCGATGAAGACGTTGACCTCGATGTTCGTGCTGGCCGCCGCCACTCTGCTGGTGGCGAGCCCGGCGCTCGCCCAGAAGACGACCCCCAGCGGCGACGCCGCGCAGAAGGGCTCGGGCGGCGCCGCGAGCCAGACCCCGTCCGCGACCTCGCCCAGCACGACGGGCAGCGATGCCAAGTCGGATGGAATGAAGTCGGACGCGATGAAGTCCGACACCATGAAGTCGGGCGGCTCCAAGGCGGCGGGCGCCGGCGGCCAGGAGCGCGTGCGCAAGGTTCAGGAAGCGCTCAAGGACAAGGGCATGGATCCGGGTCCGGTCGACGGGATCATGGGCCCGAAGACGCAGTCGGCGCTGCGCGAATTCCAGAAGCAGGAAGGCATGGAGGAGACGGGGCGCCTGGACGCCGAGACCATGTCGAAGCTCGGCGTCGCGAGCGCGGGCGCCGCTTCGCCGCCGGCCGCGTCGCCGCGGGGCGACTCCGGCACGACCGGGGGCGCGGCGACGCCGCCCTCCGGCTCGACGCCTGGCACCAAGAAGTAGGGCGGGCCACGGGCGGGCGGGGGCCCGGGCCTCCGCCCGCTTCAGCCCTCCGGGACTGTTTTCCGCCTCCCGCACGTGAGCACGGCGCACAGGTCGCCCGAGCCGGTCGTTCGGCGCCCGGACCACCTCGTCCATTCGGGCCTCGACTGTCGGCCCCGCCTTCCCGTCGGACCGTGAGCCCGCCCGCGTGCCGCCGCGGCGGCGCCGTCAGCTCGAGCGGCTGGGTCCAGGGGTTGTGGTGCAGGCTCTCCACGGCGAAACTGCCGGACGCGGCGGCGACGATCGGCTCGCGCACGCCGCCGGAGGCCGGACGTCAACCGCGTGGAGGAGATGGCCAGTGAGCACGGAGACGAGGAGCGCCACGAATTCCATGATCGCCCCGGCGGGAGCGCGAGGGCCGCGCCACCACACGCCGGTCGTCCTGGCCGCGATCCTGCTCGTCGCGGCCGTGGCCGGATGCGCCGGCGTCCAGCCGCACGTCGCGCTGCCCGCGCTGGCGCTCGGGGAGCCGTCGTTCTTCCCGACGCTGGAGGCCCACGCCGGCGCCCCCATCCTGGGCGGCAATGCCGTCGACGTCCTGCTCAACGGCGAGCAGATCTTCCCCGCCCTGCTCGAGGGCGTCCGATCGGCCACGCGGACGATCACCTACGCCCAGTACTACTGGGAGGACGGGCCGGTCGCGCGCGAGCTGGCGGACGCGCTCGCGGAGCGCTGCCGGGCCGGGATCGGCGTGAACGTCCTGCTCGACGCCTTCGGGTCGATGACGATCCCGACCGAGCAGATCGACCTGATGCGCAGGTCCGGCTGCCACGTCGTGTGGTTCCGCCCGCTGGGGCCGCTCCGCTTCCGCCGGTACAACAACCGCAACCACCGCCGCATCCTCGTGGTGGACGGACGCGTCGGCTTCACGGGCGGCTCGGGCGTCAGCCGCAAGTGGATGGGCAACGGCCGCGTCGCGGACCACTGGCGCGACACCGACGTGCGCGTCGAGGGACCGGTCGTCGAGTACCTGCAGGCCGCGTTCGCCGAGAGCTGGCTCGAGGCCACCGGCATGGTGCTGGGCGGCGAGGCGTACTTCCCGCGCCCGCTCGAGCCGCGAGGCCGCGTGTACGCCCAGGTCGTCCGCAGCTCACCGGCCGGCGGCAGCTACGCCCTGTACACGACGCTGCTGCTCGCGCTGTCGGCGGCCCAGCGCACGGTCTCGATCACGAACCCCTACCTCGTGCTGGACGACACCATGAGCGAGGCCCTGCGGGCGACCGCCCGCCGCGGCGTCCAGGTCACCGTGCTCGTCCCCGGCGCGATCGATCACAACATCGTCCGGCAGGCCAGCCGGGGGCAGTTCGGCGAGATGCTTCAGGCCGGGATCGAGATCTACGAGTACGAGCCGGCGCTGCTGCACGCCAAGACGATGGTGATCGACGGCGTGTGGGCGACGATCGGCAGCACCAACTTCGACAACCGGTCGTTCGCGCTGAACGACGAGCTGAACGTGATCATCTACGATCGCGAGGTCGCGGGCCGGCTCGAGCGCGCCTTCCGGGAGGACATCGCGCTCTCGCGGCCGATCACCTACGAGAGCTGGAAGCGCCGGGGGATCCACTTCCGCCTGCTGGAACTGCTGACCACGCCGTTCCACGGCCTGATGTGAGGAGGGCGGGGGCCCGGGGCCCCCGCTCGCGATGGCGCGCCCTGCTCTACGTCCGCGACCGATTGGGCATGACGAGGCGATAGAGCGCGAGCACGATGACCGCGCCCACCACTGCCATGATGAAGCCGGCCGCCTCCCCCTCGCGATAGAGGCCGAAGACCCGCCCCAGCCAGCCACCCAGCAGGGCGCCGACGATGCCGAGCACCATGGTGAGGATGATGCCGCCGGGATCGGTCCCGGGCATGATCAACTTCGCCACCAGACCGACCACCAAGCCGAACACGATCCATAGAAGAATGTCCATCGGGCACTCCTTTCGCCAGGGGCCACGCCCCTGGACTGGCCACCGATGGACTCCCTGCAGGCCCGGTGCCACAAACCCGCCGATGTAGGCGTTACTCCTCCCGGCGCTCCCAGGCGGCGAGGATCCGCGTGGCGGCGAGGGCGCTGAGCCCGACGAAGGGCAGGGTCAGGATCCCGGGCAGGACCGCCTCGTCCCAGGGCAGCGTGACCGCCGCCCGGAAGACCTCGACCCCCATGAGGTTCGACACCAGGAAGAACGCCACCCACAGCCCGAAGCGCATGCGATTTCCCCCTTCGGCCAGCGATGTGCCCTCCGCACTCTACGTCATCCCTGCCGTCAAGGCCAAGCTCAAGCGCCTGCAGGCATCGCGTTGGCACGGCCTTCGCTTCGACCACGGGCATGAGCCTGTGCGCATCGTGTGGACTGCAACTCTCCGGGGAAGCGGCGCTCTGCCCTCACCATCACTGCGTGTACGGGGACGACTGGGCGGTGGCCAACCGGATCATGTGCGACTTCTTCCATCGCAAGAAGGTCCCGCCCCGTCTGCCGCAGCAGGAGCGCGACGACGACTTCTGGGCGCACGCCAGCGAGGCGGCCTGACGGCCCGCCCGTCGCGAGCCGTCAGCTCGCGGCCGTGGTGGCGGCCGGCGGAGCGGCGACGGCGGCGGGCGCGTAGAACGACGACTCGCCCTCGCCGCGCAGGCACTCGCGGGTGAACGCGATGAGGTGATGGCCGATGACGGCGGTGTGGAGGAGCGGCTCGAGATCCCCCGTCCTCAGGAGCGGCCAGGCGAAGCGCCAGAAGACCCCGCGGTAGTCGCTCCTGAGCCCCACCCGCCAGAGCACGCGGCCGAGCATGCCCAGGCCCACCACCACGTTCGGCCACGAGGCCCGCTGGGGGCTGACCGGATACGCCTTCCGCCGCCGGAACGTGTACGCCACGTTGTGGGCGAAGCGCCCATAGAGCGCGGCCGGGTCGTAGGCGGTGGCGATGCAGCGCTTCCACATCGCCTCCACCGTCGCCTGCGGCAGGCGGAACTCCACGTTCGACTCGGCGCCCGCCCCGTCCCGGAGCCGTCCCTCCGCCGCGAGCCGGTTCCAGAGCGGCGTCTTCGGCAGCGCGTACAGGATGTTGATGGTCAGGACGGGGATCCGTGACTC
>JAICGY010000309.1 GCA_025922915.1 Candidatus Methylomirabilota bacterium
GCCGCGACGGCGGTGGCCCGGAAGGTCTGCCGCACTCGATCATCGTCACGCCGGAAGGGGCCGAAGGGGAGGCGCCGGTACTGGGGGAGGAGGTCGAGCCGGGCGCGGTCGCGCCGGTCGAGGAGCTCCAGCCTGAGCCGGACACGCCGGCGCCCACGCGGCGGAAGGGGAAGGCCCGGGCGGCCCGGCCCGCGAAGGGAGCCTGGGCCAAGAGCACGGCGGCGAAGAGCAAGGCCGCGGAAACGGGCAAGGCGGTAGCGGCGCAGGGCAAGACCAGGGCGGCCCGGGGCAAGGGCGCGGCCGCGAAGGGCAAGACCGCGAAGCGCAGGAAGCGATAGAAGGAAGCATGGCGCGAGCAAAGGCGAAGACCAACGGAGCGGTCGAGAAGAAGCTGGTCGGCGTGGCGGACACGGTGATCGTGGCCGCCGAGCGGAGCAAGGACCCCACGCTGGCGATCCCCGTGCGCAGCCTCGCCAACGTCAACTTCAACGCCAAGCGCGGCATCATCGAGCTGGGCCGGCGCAAGCAGGAGCGCTCGTTCTTCAACGTGGGCATGGCGAAGAAGTTCATGCAGACGGTGCTGGTGGCCGACGCCCTGGCCGAGCTGCAGCGGGCGGACCTCACCACGTCGTTGCGCGAGATCTACTACCGCACCAAGCACACGATGAAGGGCTCGCACGAGAACACCTTCGACGGGCAGAACGAGTCCGACCCGCTGATCGAGGACCTGGAGGTGGCCCTGTCCGCGCTGCGCGAGGAGCTGCACGTACGCGCCGAGAACGCGGGCAGCGTGGTGGGCCCGCTCGTGCTCGGCGACGACGGCGACCGCGTGGACTGCGCGCGCCTGGGCAAGGGCGGCTACTCGGTACCCTCGATCGTGGAGCCCGAGTACATCGAGATCCGTCGCTGCACGGCCGACTTCGTCCTGCTCGTCGAGAAGGGCACCCAGTGGAACCGGCTGTCGGAGGACAAGTTCTGGCGCCGGTACAACTGCGTGCTGCTGACCGGCAACGGCCAGCCGCCCCGGGGCGTCCGCCGGCTGGCCCGGCGGCTGCACGAGGAATACAGGATCCCCGTGTACGTGCTCGTCGACAACGACCCCTGGGGGTACTACATCTACTCGGTCGTCAAGCAGGGCTCGATCAACCTGGCGTTCGAGAGCGAGCGGATGGCCATCCCGAAGGCGAAGTTCATCGGGCTGTCCAGCGCCGACCCGGACCGCTACGGGCTGCCGCGCAACGTCGGGATCAAGCTGAATGACAAGGACATCGCCCGGGCCAAGGAGCTGATGAAGTACCAGTGGTTCCAGAAGAAGCCCTGGCAGGACGAGATCAAGCGGATGCTGTCCAGCGGGCTCAAGTACGAGCTGGACGCGCTGGCCAACAAGGACTTCCGTTACCTGACGAAGACGTACCTGCCGCGGAAGCTCAAGGAGGAGGACTGGCTGGACTAGCCGCGCAGGCCACGGCCATCGCGCTCGGAAGCCTCAACGATCTCGGTCCGCCCGGATCAACCTCGTGCTGTCGCTGTGCTTGCGGCCGGCGAGCTTCCGGCGGAACGCTGCGGCCAGCTGGCCGAAGCGAGTACGGTCGGCCCGCGCCGCCTGGGTGAGGATCGTCCGCAGCTCACGCTCGAGCGAGACGCTCTTCCTGATGGCGCGCAGCTTCAAGCGACGCACCGCTTCCGCGTCGAGGTTTATGACGACCTGAGCCACGGCGACCGACCTCCTTCGGATGATATCGCGATGATTATCATGCACGGCTCGGGCCTATCCGGAGGGCCGATCGCGGGTCAGGAGGAACATGGCGGTGACCCCCGCCGCCACCGCGAGCAGCACGAGCAGGAAGCGCGTGAAGTCGTGCAGGTGCAGCCGGGCCTCGCCGGCCACGGCCAGCACGACCGCGGCGGCAACGAGGCTACTCCAGCGAAGGGCTGAGCGCACGGAGGGCTTCCCGGCGTCCGCGGAGCACCTGGCTGACGAGGGCCGTCCCGAGGAGACCGAGGCCGGCGAGGTCGGTGTAGAGGCCGATGTCGATGAGGGTGATCGCGGCGGCGAGCAGGAGCACGCGCTCCGGCCAGATCGCCGCGCGCAGGACCCACCCCTGGAGCCCGGCGGCGAGGCAGAACACGGCGACCGCCGCCGCCAGCGTCGCGTGCAAAATCTCGAGCGACGTCCCCTGCATCAGCAGCTCCGGCGAGTAGACGAACATGAACGGCACGATGTAGAGGACCGCGCCCAGCCGCATCGACAGGAACGCCGTCGACATCGGGGGGGAGCCGGCGATGCCGGCGGCGGCGAACGGCGACAGGCAGGTGGGCGGCGTCAGGTCCGAGCAGACCCCCATGTAGAGGATGAAGAAGTGGGCGGCCATCGTGGGCACGCCCATCTGCACGAGCGCGGGCGCCATGACGATGGCGAGCGTGACGTAGACGGCCGTCGTCGGCAGGGAGAGCCCCAGCAGGACCGCGGCGAAGGTGGTGTAGACGAGGGCGACCCAGAGCTCGCCCCCGGCGAGCGAGATGAGGATGTAGGAAAACTGCACGCCGATGCCGGAGAGGAAGAGGCAGCCGATGATCAGCCCGGCCGTCGCCACCGCCATGGCCACGGTCGCCGCGATCCGGCCGCCGAGCTCGAACGCCCGCAGCAGCCGCTCGGGCGTGAGCGCCGAGCGCCGCCGCGCGAAGCTCAGCACGTACGTGGTCGCGATGGCCATGAGGGCCGCCGTCTCCTCCGTGAAGCCCTGGTAGAGGTACCAGAGCAGCGCCACGACCGGCAGCAGCAGGTAGCCCTCCTGGCGGAGGGTGGCGGTGGCGCTCGGCATGTCCGCCCACGGCACCTTCCGGAGGCCGAGGCGCCGGGCCTCGAGGTGCACGGTGACGAAGACGCAGAAGAAGTAGAGCAGCGCCGGGATCACCGCCGCCAGGGCCACCTGGCGGAACGGGACCCCGATGAAGTCGGCCATGATGAAGGCGGCCGCCGCCATGATCGGCGGCATGATCTGCCCGCCCAGGGAGGCCGTCGCCTCCACGGCGCCGGCGAACCGGGCGCCGTAGCCGACCCGCTTCATCATCGGGATCGTGAACGAGCCGCTCATGAGCACGTTGGCGACGCCGCTGCCCGAGATGGTGCCGAGGAGCGCGCTCGACAGGACGGCCACCTTGGCGGGGCCGCCGGTGAAGCGGCCGGCGATGGCGGTGGCCAGGCGCACGAAGAAGTCGCCGATCCCCGTCGTCGAGAGGAACGCCGAGAAGATGATGAAGAGGACCAGCACGCCGCTCATGATCGCCACCGGGATGCCGTAGAGCCCTTCCTCCTTGCCGAAGAAGCTCTCGACCATCGTCCGCCACGGCGTGGGCGGGCCGTAGAAGATCCAGAAGAACTTGTCGGCGTGCCAGGTCTGGACGAGGAAGAAGACGCCGGTGAGGGCGAGCCCCAGGCTGACCGTCCGCCGGGTGGCCTCCAGCACGCCGGCGATCAGGAGCGTGCCCACGATCACGTCCATGTCGGTGGCTTCGTAGTTGGGATCCACGAAGCGGGAGAGGTGGACGATCGTGTAGACCTGCGCGCCGAGCGCCACCGCGATCAGCCCCAGGTCCACCGCGAAGTGCCACGTGAGGGGGTCCCCGAAGCTCTTGCGCCCGAGCGGGAAGAGGAGGATCGCGAGCAGGAGCATGAGGGCCAGGTGGGTGGAGCGGTGCGCGTGGATCTCCGCCTGGCCGAAGTAGGTGCTGTAGAAGTGGAAGGCGCCGAGCGCGACGGACAGGAGCACGATCCCGATGGCGACGGCCGTGCCGGGCCCGCGCCGCCGCTGGACCAGCCAGTCGACGGCCGTCGGCCCCCGGGGGACCTCGGCCTCGGCCACCGGGATCGTGCTCACGCCGGGCTACCGGGCCACGCCGACCTCCTTGTAGTAGCGGAGCGCCCCCGGGTGGAAGGGGATCGTCGCGCCCTCCATGGCGATCTTGACGTTGGACTCCTTGAAGGTGGGTGCGATCTCCATGATCTCGTCGATCCGCTCCCACCAGAGCTTCGTCAGGCGATAGACCAGCTCGTCCGAGAGGCTGGCGTCCACGATCAGCTGCTGGAGGAAGCCGGGGGACGGCAGGTCCCGGTCCAGCACGCCGTAGAGCCCCTTGGGCACCGAGCCGCGACCGGCCCCGGGGACCGTCGCCAGCGTCGTCTCGATCACCTCGTCGGGCATGGGGATGATGCGGAGGCCCAGCGCCTGCTGGACGACCATGACGTCGGGGTAGTTCACCTGCCCCGGGACGAAGAACGCGTCGATGTTGCGGTCCTGGAGCGCCTTCGCCCGGTCGGTGATCGAGGTGTAGCTGATCGTCCCGCCCTCGGCCCGGAACTTGTCCGGCGGCATGCCGGCGGCGGCCATCATCGCCTCGGCCAGCACCGTCGTGCCCCAGCCGCGGTCGCCGGTGACGATGCGCTTGCCCTTGAGGTCGTGGATCGTCTGGATCGGGCTGTCCTTCAGCACGACCAGCGCGACGACGATGGTGCGGCCGAGCTTGGCGGCGGCCAGGCGCACGTTCTTGAGCGGCTCGTTGAACTTCCCCTTGCCGTGGTAGCCCTCCTCCGGGTAGGGCGTGAGCGCGAAGCCGATCTGGGCCTCGCCCTTGCCGACCTTGCTGACGTTGACGACGCCACCGCCCATGAGCGTGGAGGCCGCCAGGCCGGGGACGACCTCGGGCACCAGGGTCGTGTACTTGGCCCCGGCCCGGAACCAGTCGCCGCCGGCGGTCGCCACCGCGAACTTGATGAACTTGACCTCCGGCTTCCACTGCTGCTGCGCCAGGGCGGCGGGAACGAGGACGAGGGAGAGGATCAGTGAGAGAGCGAGCCATCGCCTCATGAGCGTCTCCTCCTCTTGGAGCGGAC
>JAICGY010000310.1 GCA_025922915.1 Candidatus Methylomirabilota bacterium
GGTCGAGGCGAGGGTCTGTCCGACGGAGAGCAGCCGCTCGCGGTCGCGCGCCCAGCGCCGCGAGGCCAGCGCGCGGCCGATCTTCGACCGGAGCTCGTCGCGCAGGAAGGGCTTGGTGAGGTAATCGAAGGCGCCCCGCTGGACCGCCTCCACCGCGGTCTCGATCGTGCCGTGGGCGGTCATGATGAGCACGGGCAGCCGCGGCTGGCGGGCGTGCAGCGCCTCCATGAGCGCCATGCCGTTCAGCGGCCGCATGCGGAGGTCGAGCAGCGCCACGTCGAAGCGCCCGGCCTCCAGCGCTCCGAGCGCCTCGTGCGGGTCGCCGGTGGCGGTCACCGCGAAGCCGAGGGAGGTCAGGCGCATCTCGAGCACCTCGAGGATGGCGGCGTCGTCGTCCACGACCAGCACGCGTTGCCTCACCTGCGCCTCCTCACTTCCGCCGGCGCTCGAGCTCGAGATCGACCTGCTTGAGCCGCTCGATGTCGGTGCGCAGCCGCTCCGTCTCCACCCGCAGGCGATCGGTCTCGCTGCGCAGCTGCTCCGTCTCGGTCCGTAGCCGCTCCGTCTCCGCGCGCAGCCGCTCGGCCTCGACCTGCCGCGCCGTCAGGTCCTGCTGGCGCAGGGCCAGCTCCCGGCGGACCCGCTGCAGGTCGCCCTCGCGGCGTCCCAGATCGGTCTCGCGGAGCGTGAGCTCCTCCCGGAGCCGGGCCACCTCGCCGCGCACGCGCTCGAGCTCCCCCCGGAACGCGAGGATGGACGCGAGCGTGTCCCGGGTGTCGACGACGCGGGGCGCGGCGGGATCGTCGGGATAGCGCGCGAGGAAGTCGTCGTAGGCGCGCACCGCGAGCTGGTAGTCGCCGCGCCGCGCGTGCGCGTGGGCCCGCGCCAGCGCGCTCTCCGCCGGCCCGTCGACCCACGGCGGCAGCGAGGCGCATCCGGCGGCGACGAGCAGCCCGATCGCCAGCAGCGCCGCCCTCACGCCGCCTCTCCCCGCGGCCGGGGCAGGAGCACGGTGAACCGGCTCCCCTTGCCCTCCTGGGACTCCGCGGTGACGCGGCCGCCGTGCGCGAGCGCGATGCCGCGCACGATCGACAGGCCGAGTCCCGTGCCGCCACGTCCCTGGTGGGCCTGGCGGTAGGACTCGAAGACGTGGGGCAACGCGTCGGCCGGGATCCCGATCCCGGTGTCCTCGACCTGCAGCTCCGCCTCGGGCGCCGACCCCACCACGCGCACGGTCACGTGACCGCCCCGCGGGGTGAAGCGGATGGCGTTGCCGACCAGGTTCACGGCGAGCTGGAGCAAGCGCTCCTCGTCTCCGTTGACGACGCACGGCTCCCCCACCCGCTCGCGGGTGAGGGTCACGCCGGCCTCCTCGGCCTGGGGCCGCAGCTCGTCCAGCGCTCGCGTGACGACGCGGTCGAGGTCGAGCGGCACCCGCTCGAGCGGCATCACCCCCGCCCGCAGCCGTCCGACCTCGAGGAGCTGGTTGACCAGGCGCAGGAGACGGTCGCTCGAGCGCGCGATGATCTCGGTCAGCCGCGCCTGCTTCGGCGTCAGCGGGCCGGCCACGCCGTCGCCCAGCAGGTGCGCCGCCTCGCGCACGGAGGTGAGCGGCGAGCGCAGCTCGTGGGAGATGGTCGCGAAGAACTCCTCCTTCATGTCGTCGACCTGGCGCAGCCGGGCCGCCATCGCGTTGAACGCGCGCGCGAGCTCGCCGATCTCGTCGCGCCGGCCCGCGGGCAGCGGCTCCCGGAAGTCGCCGGCGGCCACCGCGGTGGTGGCCGCCGACAGGCGGCGGAGCGAGCGGGTCATGCGCAGCGCGATGATGCCGGTGCCGACCACGGCCAGCACGACGGCGGAGACCAGCGACAGCGCGACCGTCGCCCACGTCCGCGCCTCCAGCTCCGCGGCCTCCGCCTGGGCCTGCAGCATCCGGGCGTGCGTCGTCTCGATCAGCATCTCCAGATCGGCCTCGACGCGCTCGCCGAGCTCGCGCCCGACCGGCTCGCGGTCCGGCGCGCGGGCGGCCGGTGGCCGCGCGTGCTCGGCGGTGACGGCGGCCACGTACTGCTCGAAGGTCACCCGTGCCGCGCGCAGGTGCTCGGCCTCGCGCTGGGTGCGCACCAGCTGGCCGAGCCGCTCCAGGTCGACGCGGGCGCGGCCCGCGCGCTCGCGCCAGAGCTCGGCGTAGCGCGGGTCGGGCAGGATCGCGTGGCGCGCCTCGAGCCGGGCCAGCGCCAGCATCGTGTCCCGGACGCTGCCGGCCAGCCGCAGCGCGGGCAGGGCCTCGATCGTCATCTCGCGGTTCACGGAGACGAGCCGGCGCACGGAGTGGAGCCCCGCCCCGCCGACCGCCCCCAGCACCAGGATGACGAGGGAGCAGGCCAGGAAGATCCTCGACGCCAGCCGCACGCCGCGCCCCTACCGGGTGCCGCGGGCCGGCGCGTCTCGCAGCGCCGGATAGATGTTGCGCCCGTGGGTCTCGCGGAAGAGCAGGCTCAGCAGGCCGGCGGCGCCGACGAAGCCCGCGCACACGGTGAAGACGGCGCGGTAGGCCTCGACGGGATAGACGCGGGCCCCGCCCTCCAGGCCTCCCGCCCACCGGGCGTCCAACACCACGCCGAGCGGCCCCTGCGTGAGGGCGGCCCCCAGGAACCCGCCCAGGTTCACGACCGCCACCGCGATGCCGTCGAGGGCCGGGGGATTGACCTCGCGCGCGATGGGCCACGTGAGCACGAACGCCGCGCCGCAGATCCCCATCGCAAAGAGGAGCGCGAACACGCCGCCGAGCGGGAGCGCCTGCAGCGTCGCCACGAAGACGACCCAGAGCGCGAACAGCCCGCCGCTCAGGGCCGTGTAGGGCGCCTTGCGGCGCCGCAGGACGCGGTCGGAGACGAAGCCGGTGAGCGGCGCCGAGGCGAGGAGCGCGAGCGAGGGCGCGGTCGCGTACAGGGCCGCCTGCGTGGCCCCGAGACCGTGGACGTCCCGCAGATAGGGAATGATCCAGAGCAGCAGGTTGCCGGTGGCCGCGTAGAGGCAGAAGAAGGCCAGGAACGGCGGCCACGTGTGCGGGTTGCGCAGCACGGCGCCCATCCCCCGGACGGCGGCGCCGAGCCCGGGCGCCGAGCCCGCCGCCACCCCGCGCGGGCGGTCGCGCACGACGACGGCGCAGAGCGCGGCCAGCCCCAGGGTGAGCACTCCCACGATCCAGAAGGCGCCGCGCCAGCCGGTGGCCGTGACGAGCGCCGCCAGCGGCAGGCTCGAGGCGAGCGCCCCCAGCACGCCGGCCGTCGCCGTGAGGGCAGCCAGGAACCCGAACTGCGTGGCCGGGAACCACGCCGCCGCGATCTTCAGCGCGCCGATGAACGTCACCGACGCCCCCAGGCCGACCACGAGCCGGCCCGTGAAGAGCAGCGACGTGCCGGGGGCGATCGCCATCGCGATGGCGCCGGCGCCCATCACGGCGCCGCCGAGGGAGATCATCGCGCGCGCCCCCACGCCGTCGATGAGCACGCCCGCGGGGATCATCAACCCCGCGTACGAGTAGAAGTAGGCGGCGGCGAGCAACCCGACCGTCGCACCCGTCACCTCGAAGGCCTCCATCAGGTCGCGCGCGATGACCCCGGGCGCGGCCCGATGGAAGAACGCGATGAGGAACAGCGCGGTCGGGATGGACCACATCAGCCAGCGGCCGGGCGCGGCGCGCGCCGTCGCCCCCGCGCTCCACCGCCCGTCGACGGCCGCGCCGCCGGGAGTTTCCATGCCGCCGTCTAGCATACGCGCGAGGGCGATGGGCAAGAACAGCGGATTGCAATGGTCGACCCCCTGGCCTACTATGAGCGCCGGCATTCGACCCTGTCGTCCTGCTGCGCCCGGAGGGACTCGTGGAGTTCGGCGTCGCATTTTCCGGCCGCGGGCCGCTGGCGAGCCCCGACCACCTGCTCAGGATCGCCGCGAAGGCGGAGTCGCTCCGCTTCTCGTCGCTGTTCGTGACCGACCACGTCGTGCTCCCGGCCTCGATGGCCCGCTCCGTCTACCCCTATTCCCCCAGCGGCCACCTGCCGGGCGGTGCCGCCCAGGACTACCTGGAGCCGATCACCCTGCTCGCCTTCCTCGCGCGCGCGACGAAGCGGATCCGGATCGGCACCAGCGTCCTCGTGGTTCCCTACCGCCATCCGCTGGTGACGGCGAAGATGCTGGCCACCGTGGACCGGCTCTCGGGCGGCCGCGTGATCCTCGGCGTCGGCGTCGGCTGGCTGCGCGAGGAGTTCGAGGCGGTCGGGGCGCCGCCGTTCGAGGCGCGGGGCGCCGCCACCGACGAGTACCTCGCGCTGATGCGGGCGGCGTGGACCACCGACCCGCTGACCTTCGAGGGCCGCTGGACGAGCGCGCGCGACGTGCACGCCCTGCCGAAGCCCGTGCAGCCCGGCGGCCTGCCGGTCTGGGTGGGCGGCCACACCGAGAGCGCGCTCCGGCGCGCGGGCACCCTGGGTGACGGCTGGCATCCGATCGGGCTCCGCCCCCCCGCCATGCTGCTGCCCGACGAGTACGCGACGAAGGTCGCCCGGGTCCACGAGTGGGCGCACAAGGCCGGGCGCGACCCGCAGGCGATCACCCTCACCCTGCGCGCACCGATGGCGGTGCGGCCCCGGCGGGCGAAAGCCCCGGGGGGCGACCGCCCGCTCTTCCAGGGCACGGCCGAGGAGGTCCTGACCGACGTCCGCGCCTACCAGGCGCTCGGCGTCCGCCACATCGTCTTCGACCCCGTCGCCCCCGACCTGGCCGTGATGCTGGCGAGCATGGAGCGGTTCGCGCACGACGTGCGACCGAAGGTGCGGCGGTGATCTCGCACGCCGAGGCCTGCGCCCTCA
>JAICGY010000311.1 GCA_025922915.1 Candidatus Methylomirabilota bacterium
CGCATCCGCGCGCTGCGCCTGCAGCGCCGCCGGACGCTGCAGGACCTCGCGGGCAGCGCCGACATCACGCCGAGCGCGCTGAGCCAGATCGAGCGCGACCAGGCCAGCCCGACGCTCGGGACGATCAAGGCGCTCGCCACCGCGCTCGGCACGACGATCGGGCAGCTCTTCCCGCCGGCCACGGTGCCCGGCCGCGTGGTCGTCCGGCCGGCCGACCGCAAGCGCATGTCGCCCCGGCGCGGGATCACCTACGAGCTCCTCACGCCCGATCTCTCGGGACAGATCGAGTTCATCCTGAGCGTGTACGAGCCCGGCGCCAGCACGGGCGACACGGGCTTCGCGTACCCGGCCGAGCAGTGCGGCCTCGTGATCGAGGGCACCGCCGAGGTGCACCTGGGCGAGACGGTCCACCGGCTGCGCGCCGGCGACAGCATCCGCTTCGATTGCTCCATCCCGCACCGGATCGTCAACGTGGGCCGGGACAGGCTGAGGTGCCTGTGGGCGATCACGCCTCCGACGTTCTGAGCCCGGGCGTGCCGGCCCGGCGCTCGGTGCTCGTGGCCGAGCCGGAGCTCGGGGACTGGTTCCGCGACGGGATGACGATTGCCCTCGGAGGGCTGGCGACCGCGTGCCACGCGATGGTCGCCGTGCGCCACATCGTCCGGCGGGGGCTGCGCGACCTGACGGTGATCGGCTCCGCGGTTGGCGGGCTCGACGTCGACCTGCTCGTGGGCGCCGGGTGCGTCCGCAAGGTGATCTGCCCGTACGTCGGCGCCGAGGCGCTCGCCTCCATCGGCCCGTTCTACCGGGCGGCGGCCGAGCGCGGCGAGATCGAGGTCTGGGAGTGCGACGAGGGGCAGTACTACACGGGGCTGCAGGCCGCCGCCCAGATGCTGCCGTTCCTGCCGTGCCGTGGCGGGGTCGGGACGTCGTTCCCCGAGCTGAACCCCGACCTCAAGCCGTTCCGGGACCCGGTGCGCGGCGAGACGCTCCTGGCCGTCCCGGCCATCACGCCGGATGTGGCGATCCTGCACGCCGCGCAGAGCGACGTCCACGGCAACGTCCAGTTCGTGGGGACCGGCTATGCCGACCGCCTGCTGTGGCGTGCGGCCGAGCGGACCCTGGTCCAGGTCGAGCGGATCGTGTCGAACGAGGAGATCCGGCGGGCGCCCGAGCGCACCGCGCTGCTCGCCGCCGGGGTGCTGCGGGCGCCCTATGGCGCCCATCCGTTCTCGAGCCCCGGGTTCTACCTCGAGGACCGGGCCCACATCGCCGAGCTCGTGGCCGCCGGCCGCGCCTGGGCGCGCGACCGCGACCGGCAGCCGTTCGAGGCCTATCTCGCCCGCTACGTGCACGGGGCGCCGACCCACCTCGACTACCTGGAGGCGATCGGCCTCCGGCGCCTGCTCGGCCTCGACGAGTGGGGCGCATGACCGGGCCGCCCACCGTGCGCGAGATCATGGCGACGTTCCTCGCCCGCGACATCGAGGACGGCGAGGAGATCTTCGTCGGGACCAACCTGCCGGTGATCCGGGCCGCCGCCCTGCTCGCGCACCTCCACCACGGGCCGAGCATGCGGGTGATGCTGGCGCACACCCGCACGAACCTCTACCACGCGCCGGTGATGGAGCACTTCGAGCTGCTCGCGGACTGGCGGGCCGCCCGCTGGGCCGAGGGCTACTTCAACGACAACGACATCGTGATGTACCAGAAGAGCCGCCGCGACTCGGTGTTCTTCGTGGGCGCGCTGCAGGTGGACCCGCACGGCAACACGAACCTGATCGGGCTGGGCACCGATCCCCGGCGGCTGCGCCTGCGCGGCCCGGGCGCGATCGCGACGACCACGAACGCCTCGCACGTGCGGCGCTTCTACATCTTCCTCAACGAGCACTCGCCCCGGGTGTTCGTGCCGCGCTGCGACTGGATCAGCACGGTGGGCTGGGGCGACGGCGGCCCCGACGCGCGGCGGAAGCTGGGCCTGCCCGGTGGCGGGCCGCGCTACTGCATCACGCCCCTCGCCGTGCTGGACTTCGAGGACGACAGCAAGCGGCTGCGCCTGCGCTCGGTCCACCCCGGCGTGGCCGTGGACGAGGTGCGCCGGCAGACGGGCTTCGACCTCGTGATGCCCGACCACGTCCCCACCACCGCGCTGCCCGGCCCCGACGAGCTGGCGATCCTCCGGACGCGGGTCGATCCGCAGGGGTTGCTCCGGGGGTGAGCGGTCCGGCGCCGGCGCTGCAGATCCACGGCGCGCAGCTCGAGGTGCACGGGCTCGCGAAGAGCTTCGGCGGCGCCCGGGTCGTCGACGATCTCTCCTTCACGGTGGAGGCCGGCGGCTTCCTGACGCTCCTGGGGCCGAGCGGCTCCGGGAAGACGACGACGCTGCGCATGATCGCGGGCTTCGAGGAGCCGACCGCGGGCGAGATCGTCGTCGCCGGCGAGCCGATCACCCACCGCCCGCCGTACCGGCGCAACATCGGCGTCGTCTTCCAGCAGTACGCGCTCTTCCCGCACCTGACCGTGTACCAGAACGTGGCCTACCCGCTCGAGATGCGCCGGGTCGGCAGGGCCGAGATGCGCGAGCGCGTCGAGCGGGCGCTCGGGCTCGTGCGGCTCACCGGGTTCGAGACGCGCTACCCGAAGCAGCTCTCCGGCGGCCAGCAGCAGCGCGTGGCGCTGGCCCGCGCGATCGTGTTCGAGCCGCCGCTCCTGCTGATGGACGAGCCGCTCGGCGCGCTCGACAAGCGGCTCCGCGAGCTGATGCAGGTCGAGGTGCGCCACCTGCAGCGGCAGCTCGGGATCACGACGGTGTCGGTGACGCACGACCAGGTCGAGGCGCTGCTGATGTCCGACGTGATCGCCGTGCTGGACGGCGGCCGGCTGCAGCAGCTGGGGCCGCCGCTGGCCGTCTACCGGCGGCCGGCGAACCAGTTCGTCGCCGACTTCATCGGCGAGTCCAACCTCCTCGAGGGCCGCCTGGACACCGGTGACGGCGGCGCGCTCTTCACCTCGGTGAAGGGGCTCCCGGTGCGCGTGGCCGCCCCGGCAGGCGCGCCCGGGCCGAGCCACCTCGTCGTCCGCCCCGAGTACCTGCGGGTCGGCGTGGCGGCCGAGGCGTGCGCCAACCGGTACGACGCCGAGGTGCTGGAGCTGCTCTACGTCGGGGACCTCGTCAAGTACCGGCTGCTCGTCGACGAGCGCGACGAGCTGACCGCCAAGACCCTGGCGCCGTCCGCCGCCCAGCCGTGGCGCGTGGGCGAGCGTCTCGCCGTCGGCTGGGACCCCCAGGACTGCCTCACCGTCAACCCTTAACCCGAGGAGAACTCCATGGCCCACACCATCACGCGCCGAAGCTTCCTCGCGACGGCCGCCGCCGGCACGCTCGCGGCCGGGCTGCCGAACGTCGTGACCCCAGCCCGCGCGGCGAGCAAGAACGAGCTCGTCTTCGTGGGGTTCGGCGGCAGCTACCAGGACGGGCAGACGAAGGCGCTGTTCGAGCCCTTCGAGAAGGAGACGGGCATCAAGGTGGTCCAGACCACGGGCGTGGACCTGGCCAAGCTCCGCGCCCAGGTCCAGTCGAAGAACGTCGAGTGGGATCTCGTCTCGATCCCCGACCGGCTGCGCTACACCGCGGTGCGGGACGGCCTCGTCCAGAAGCTCGACTACAAGATCATCGACGCCAAGGACGTCATGCCCGAGCTCGTGACCGAGCACGCGGTGGGCTGCGTCACGATCCCGATGCTCCTCACGTACTCGACGACGGCGTATCCGACGGCGGACAAGGCGCCCAAGACCTGGATGGACTTCTGGGACCCGAAGAAGGTGGCCGGTCCCGCGGCCTGTACAACGCGCCGACCTACATCCTGGAGTTCGCGCTCATCGCCGACGGCGTGCCGAAGGACAAGCTCTACCCGCTGGACGTCCCCCGCGCGTTCAAGAGCCTCGATCGCGTCAAGCCCGCGGTCAAGGTCTGGTGGTCGCAGTTCCCCCAGCCGGGCGTCCTTCTCAAGAGCGGCGAGATCTCGATGACGCCCTGGACCCGCTCGATCTCGTTCATCATGGACGGCGAGCCGCTCGGCATCAGCTACGAGGGGGCCGCGCTGACGTTCGAGGCGTGGGTGGTGCCGACCGGCGCGCCGCACGCGGAGAACGCGATGAAGTTCATCAACTGGGCGCTCCAGCCGAAGCCGCAGGCCGAGCTGACGAAGTACATCGCGTTCGGCCCGACCAACAAGCACGCGATGCAGTACGTGAACCCGAAGCTCACGCCGCTGCTGTCGTCCAACCCGGACAACATCAAGAAGGGCTTCATCCTGTCGGGCGACTGGTGGGGCCCGAACCTGGACAAGGTCAACGAGCAGTGGAACGAGTGGAAGCTGAAGTAGGCCAGGGGAGGCGCCGGTGAGCAAGGTCCTGTACGCGACGACGGGCGCGATCGCCCGCATCACCATCAACCGGCCGGAGGCGATGAACGCCTTCGATCTCGAGACCGCGCGCCTCCTGGCCGAGCGGTTCGAGGCGTTCGATCGCGACCCGGACCTCCGGGTCGCGATCGTCACCGGCGCCGGCGACAAGGCGTTCTGCGCCGGCGCCGACCTCAAGAAGATGCACGGCGGCTCCCACGAGGGCGGGATCCGGGAGCTGTGGGACCACGAGCGCCAGCAGCGGCTCGGCCAGCGGCTGCAGGTCAGCAAGCCGGTGATCGCCGCGATCAACGGCTACTGCCTGGCCGGCGGGCTCGAGCTCGCCCTCGGCTGCGACATCCGGATCTGCGCGACCACCGCGTCGTTCGGCGCGCCGGAGGTGCGGTGGAGCATCCTGCACGGGTTCGGGGCGATGCGGCTGCCCTCGACG
>JAICGY010000312.1 GCA_025922915.1 Candidatus Methylomirabilota bacterium
CCGGCAGCACCGCAGCTACTTCGCGCTGAAGCTGCCCGGTGCCTGGTGGCTGCTGGGATCGGACGGGCAGCTCCAGTCGGACCTGGACACGCCGCAGATCGAGTACTTCCGCGACATCGCCGCTCGCCACATGCGCCCGGGAGATCGCGTGATCCTGTGCCTGTCGCTACCGGTGTGGATCTACGCGCACAAGTACCGCCAGCTCGGCCGGGTCTTCGACGAGACCGATCTCGTGTACCTGCGCGACCAGGTGCTCGCTCCCCGCGGCGTGGAGGTGAAGGTGCTGCTCGCCGGGGACCTCCACCACTACCGGCGCCACGAGGAGGCGTCGCCCGCGCCCGGGGAGACCCCGGCGCAGAAGATCACGGCCGGCGGCGGCGGAGCGTTCCTGCACGCGACGCACGACGAGGACGTGGCCCGGATCGTCGAGGAACCAACGCGGCCTGACGCGCCGGCGCGCGTCTTCGATCTGAAGACGGCTTATCCCGACCTGCGCCGGTCGTGGCGGCTGAGCTTCGGCAACCTGCTCTTCGGCCTCAAGAACCCGAAGTTCGGGATCGTCCCCGCGCTGCTTTACCTGCTCACGGCGTGGATCGTCGGGAGCACGATCGGCTACCAGCAGCCGTCGGGCGCGCTCGAGGCGGTCCGGCTCACCGGCCTGGCCTTCGCACGGCAGCCGGGGCTCGCGCTCTGGATCATCGTTGTGGCGGCCGGGTTCCTGGTCTTCACGGACACGCACTCCAAGGCCTACCGCGTGGTCGCCGGCCTCGCCCATGCCGCGGCGCACTGGACGTGCCTCTTCTACATCGGCTGGGGGGCCGCGATCGTCTCGGGCTGGGTCCTGCCGGGCCAGCCGTTCGCGCGCTTCATCCTGAGCGGCGCGCTCGTCTTCGGCGCCGGCTGGATCGTCGGGTCCACCGTGATGGGCCTCTACCTCCTGATCTCGCTCGACGTCTTCGGCCGCCATGGCGAGGAGGCGTTCGCCGCGCTCAGGATCGAGGATTTCAAGAACTTCCTGCGGCTGCACATCGCGCGCGACGGCTCGCTCACCGTCTATCCGGTGAAGATCGAGCGTGTGCCCCGGCGGTGGCGCGCCCGCGGGCCCGGCGAGTCGACGCCCTCCCGCGTGGTGCCGGACGAGCCGCTACAGGCCGAGCTGATCGAGCCGCCGATCGTCGTCCCGGGCCGCCGGTAGCGCGCGCCCGGCGAATGCGAGCCTGGTCATGGTGAGCCGATCACGCTGAACCCTGAGGCGCGAGCCGCCGTGCCGGCCGCCTCCGCCGCGGCTGAGAGGCGCCCTCAGGTCTGCAGGTCACCCACCGCCGCCGCCAGCGCCTCGAGCTCCGCGCGCCAGGAGGCCGGCGCGACGACCGGGCGCAGCACGAACTTCGAGAAGCCCACGGCGATGAAGCGCTCGAGGAGCCCGCGCAGCGCCGGCAGGCCCACCGGCGTGAGCTCGAGCGCCCGCGGCCGCCGGGCGGCCATCGTGCGGGCGGTGGCGGCATCGAGCGGCGCGCGCGCGTAGCCGATGCTCACGCCGAAGTGCTCGCCGCTGATCGAGCGTCCGGCGCGGGCCGCCGCCTCTTCGATCACGCGGCGTCCGGCCGCCGCCTCCTCGGGCGTGCAGAGCGAGGGGAGCCACCCGTCCGAGAGCCGGCCGCAGCGCTGGAGGGCGGCGGGGGCCGTGCCGCCCAGCCACACCTCGAGGGGCTGCTGCACCGGCCGGGGGGACAGCGTGACTCCGTGGAAGCTGCCGGCCGCGCCGTCGTGGCTCACCGTCTCGCCCGCCCACAGACGCCGCAGCAGCGGCAGCGCCTCGTCGATGAACGCGCCGCGGCGCCCGGGGGCCAGGCCGATGGCCTCGCGCTCGGGCGGGTACGTGAGCCCGGGGACCAGCGTCACCAGCAGCCGGCCGTCGCACAGCACGTCCAGGCTCGCGAGCTGCTTGGCCAGGCGCAGCACGTGACGCCCCGGCAGCAGCATCGTGGTCCCCAGCTTCACCCGGGGATTGCTCGCGGCCGCCCAGGACAGGCCCACGACGGGATCGGGCCCGGGCGCGGTCAGGACCTCGGAGAGCCACAGGGAGTCGAACCCGAGCTGATCGATGCCCGTGACGAGCTCGGCCAGCGCGCCCGGCGCCGCGGCGGCGCCCCCCGCCCCCACGCCGATGCGGACCTTCACGACACGACCTCGAGCCAGTGGAACCAGACGGGGTGGTGGGTCTTGTACCAGCGGAGGACGTCGCGGATCGCCGCCTGCTTGTCGCGCGGGAGCACCAGCTCGTTGATCCGCTCGAAGTGCACGCGGATGCGCTCGCCGTCGTGCTCGAGGGCCTTCGGGATCATGGTCTGGAGCTCGTTGCGGATCCGCCCGGAGTCGGAGATCTTGACCGGCCGCGTGGTGTGATCGACGCCCGAGAGGAACCGCACGAGCAGCGGGCTGAACACCTGGCGCGTCGTTTCGAAGGGCTCCATGAGCCGCAACGTGAAGGTGATCAGGCTCGAGGCCTTGCGGGTGGCCAGCCGGGTGGTGACGCGGTAGACGCCGTCGGCCACCTGGGTGACGCCGGGGGCGCCCGTGTACGGGTCGTCGCACATGTAGCCCATGCACGCGAGCACGTGCCAGTTCTTCTCGGGCAGGAAGTCGTCGGCCTGCAGCGTCGGCTTGCCCAACGGCATGTTGGAGGCGGCCGCGTCGTCGATCGCCTCCGCGTACGTCCGGACGCGGCCCGCCTCCACCTCCCCGCCGCCGATGAGCGCGGCGAGCCGGCGCGCGAAGTCGGGCGCCGCCGGCGCCAGCTGCATCAGCCGGGCCTCCACGTCGCACGGCTGGTCGAAGGTGGGCGAGAACATCGCCATGCTCGCGTGGACGTCGAGCACGTCGGACAGGCTGGCCGCCTGCACCGCCTCCGCGGTGGCCGCGTAGCCGTCGCAGAGGAACACGTGCGTGGCCTGCGCCTCGTCGCGCCAGCTTCCCACCAGGAACGTGGGCGCGTACGTCCCGGAGTCCGTGAAGACCGGGAGGCCGGAGGGCGCCGTCCAGCCGTCCTCGACCAGGTGGACCCCCAGCTTCTCCCACTCCTCCCACAGCCGGCCCAGGCGCCCCACCCGGCTCTTGCCGCGCAGGGTCCACACGTGGATGTGCTCGCGCCGGATCCCGGGGTAGGCGGCCTCGATCGCCTCGGCCACCTGCTTGCGCGGGGTGCGGTAGTCGAGCAGGACCGACGCGTTCCCGGCCGCCTCCGCGACGCGCCCCGGCACCGTGAGGCAGCCCATGTAGGACTCGTACGGGCGCGACAGCCGGAGCGGCGAGCTGAAGAGGTGGAAGACCGCCATCGGCCCCGTGGGCTTGCCCTCGGCGAAGCGTGACGTGTTCTCGAGCGTGTCGACGGCGGCGCCCCAGAGCGTGATGCCGCGCCCCTGCAGCCACTCGTGGAACTGCTCGAACGTGTGCCCGGGCTCGTTGAGCAGCCGGCGGACGCGGCGGTCGACGGTGCGGGCCAGCTCGGGCCTGGCGTAGACGCGGCCGAAGCCGAGCATCGGGTTCGCGCCCATCTCCGGGGTCTCGCCGACCTTCGGCATCAGCCCCTCCCCGAGGCACACCATGAGCGCGTGGTTCTCGGGCAGCGTGCGCGTGAGGTGCCAGAGCCCCTCGCTCATGACGTAGGCGCTGACGGCGTCGGCCGCCTTCTTGATCTGGTTGTAGGTCGCTCGATCCTTGCCGGCGCCGGCCCCGAACTGCCCGAAGAGCCGCGTGCCGAGGGCGGTGGCGGCGGCGGTCATGGCCAGGCAGCGGGCGATGCCCCGGGGCGCGAACGTCAGCGCGGAGACGGGCTGGGTCTGCGCGCGGTCGACCTCGACGTCCTCGAGCCACAGGTGGAAGCGCAGCAGCACGGGGCGCGTGTCGAACGCCCACTGCGCGACGAGATTCCGCTTGTCCGTCTCCGTCATCGGCCCCCCGGGGTTGGCTGACGTCAAGGTGTCGACCGTCCTGGCATCACGCGACGCCGGAATCGGCCAGCGGCGCGGCATCGAGGTCCTCGAGGTGCACGACGCAGTCGAGCAGCCGCACCCGCCACGGGGCCGGGCACTCGACGATCGTCAGCGAGGTGTTCCGCCAGCGCTCGGGCACCGTCTGGCCCTCGAGCGCGAGGTGCCGAGCGGCCAGGGAGCGGCAGACGAGGCCGTGCGTCACGACCGCGACGTCGCCGCCCGTGCCCGCGGCCAGAAGCTCCTGGATCCGCGCCCACGCCCGGTCCACGCGCGCGTGGAACACCGGCCAGGTCTCGCCGTTCGGGGGCGCGTAGTCGGGGGCGAACATGTCGAGCCCGAGCTCGGCGTAGGGCCGGCCGCGGAGATCCCCGAAGTTGCGCTCCTTCAGCAGGGGCTCGAAGGACAGGGGCGCCCCGGTGGCACGCCGCAGGTGCTCGGCCGTGCCCGCGGCCCGGGTCAGGTCGCTCGACACGATCCGCGCGATGCCCTCGGCCGCCAGGCGGCGGGCCAGCCGCTCCGCCTGGGCCACGCCGCGCGGCGAGAGGGGGATGTCGGGGGGCTGGACGATGCGGGACGCGTTGCCCGCGGTCTCCCCGTGGCGGATCAGGAAGAGGCGGCTCACCGCGACGGATCGTGCACCGCGGCGAGGGCGGAGGGCAGGGCCGCGAGCACCTCCTGCAGGCACTCGCGGACGCGGGCGATGTTCCCCTCCGCCTTCTCGGGGATCTCCCCTCGCTTCACCAGGGCGATGAACTCCTCGCCGGTGGTCGTCATCAGCAGCGACGCGTTGATCTCCAGCTGGATCGCGTGCACGCGGCGGGTCCCCGGTCGGCCGTAGGTGGCCAC
>JAICGY010000313.1 GCA_025922915.1 Candidatus Methylomirabilota bacterium
GGGCAGCAGTTCCTGATGGTCCTGCTCGGCGCCCGCACCCGGGCCCGGTCGTTCCTGGACGCCAAGCGGCTGCTGTGGTTCGGCTTCGTGGAGGCGGGGCTGGAGTCGCCGCGCGAGCTCAAGAAGCGCCCACCGCGGCGTCCCGTCCGCACGCGCCGCACCCGGGGCACGCGCTGAGGCGGTAGAATGCCGGCCATGCCCGGCGTGGGCGGCTACGTCTTCGACGCGTACGGGACCCTGTTCGACGTCCACTCGGTGGTGGAGGCGGGGCGGGAGATCACCGCCGATCCGCAGGCGCTCTCGCTCACCTGGCGGCAGAAGCAGCTCGAGTACACCTGGCTCCGGACGCTCATGGGGCGCTACGAGGACTTCTGGGCCGTCACCGAGTCGGCGCTGCGGTGGACGATCCGCCGGCTGCGTCTCGAGGCGACCGACGCCCAGCGGCGGCGGCTCATGGAGGCCTACCTGTCGCTGGCGTGCTTCCCCGAGGTCCCGGGCGCGCTCGCCCGGCTCGCCGGACGACCCCGCGCCATCCTCTCCAACGGCGCGCCGACGATGCTGGAGGCGGCCGTGGCCTCGAGCGGGCTGCAGGGCCATCTGGAGCACGTGCTGTCGGTCGACGCGGTGAAGATGTACAAGCCGGCCCCGCAGGTGTACGCGCTCGCCCCCCGGGCCCTCGGCGTGCCGGCGGATGCCCTGCTGTTCGTCTCCTCGAATGCGTGGGACGTCGCCGGGGCCAAGGCGTTCGGCTACCGGGTGGCCTGGTGCAACCGGCTCGGGGCGCCGGAGGAAGAGCTGGGGCTGCCGGCCGATGTCGTGGTGACGGCGCTCGATCAGCTTCCGCTGTAGCCCGCCGGCACTATCCCCCGCCGAACTCGTTCGGCTGCTCGAAGACCCCGAGGACGATGCAGCCGTCGGGGGTCCAGGCGCTGTGCACGGAGCCGGGACGCCGCCAGACGAAGTTGCCCGCCGTGCACGCGCCGTCGTCGTCCACGAGCGTGCCCTCCAGCACAAAGCTCTGCTCGATCCCGACATGCCGGTGCTCGGGCAGGCGTGCCCCCGGCTCCATCCGGGTCAGGGTGGTCAGCCGGCCCGTGGCGTCCCGGTACAGCACCTTCGTCCAGCACCCCGGGTAGGGCATCGGCTCCCAGTCGATCCTGGAGACGTCGAGGTACGTCGAGCGATCGGTGGCCTTGATGATCATGGGGATCCCCTTGCGGCGGCCCCGTCGACACGGCACGGGCGGCCCGCGGAAGCGAGCCGCCCGCGGAGATGTGGCCGACGAGGGCTCAGCGCTTGCCGGCCAGCTTCCTCCGCTTCACGTAGGCCCACAGCTTCTTGGTCATGTCGGACGGGCCGATCGGCGAGCTCCCGAAGATGCTCTCCACCGTGTCCTTGCATCCCTTGAAGTTGATGGAGTAGCCCCCGAACGCCTTCTTCGCCTTCGCCATGTCTCCCCTCCCGCGTGAGTTGGGTCGGACTCCAGCCTCGCTCCCGGGCCGGGGGTATTACTACCACATGTACGAGGGGGAGGAAACAAAAAACACCATCCATTGGGGCGTCTCCGCGAGGGCGAAATACCCGGGCAGGGTATCGAGCCCGGCCCGCCTCAGCGCCGCAGGGCGGGCATGACGTCCCGGGCGAACCACCGCAGCTGATCCTTGAACTCCCGGGGCGGGAGGCCCTCCGCCCAGTGGATCATCATCTGGTCGAGGCCCGGGTAGCGGGACTCGACCTCGCGGATCTGCTCGACGATCTGCGCGGGCGGTCCCACGAGCCATGCCTTCTGCTCGATCCCCTCGCGGAGGGTCGGCACGCGCGCGGGGGCCCCCGGCATGCCCCAGGAGCGGCCCTGCTCGTCCGCGTAGCGGACGAAGCCGAACGGCGCGAACCACTTGTACCGCTCGTCGTGCGCGGGCTCGAGCCGCCGGATCCCCTCCTCCTGGCTGTCGGCGAGGTACACGCCCACGCCCCAGCACATGTCCTGGCCGAGCGCCTTCGGCCGGCCGTGCCGCGCGCACGCGTCGCGGTACTGCGTGGCCACCTGCTCGAAGATGCGCTCGCCGTTCAGCGTGACCATCGCCCGGAGGTCGTGCCGGCCCATGAAGTCGATGGTCTTGCCGCTGGCGATCGGCATCCAGATCTCGACCGGCCGGTGGATCGGCCGCGGCACGCACGTCACCTCGCGGAGGCGATACCCGCGATAGTCGACGTCGGGGGGGATCGTGTAGTGCTTGCCGCGGTGGCTGAACGCCTCCTCGTTGAAGCACTTCATCATGACCTCGAACTGCTCCTCGAACAGCTCGCGGTTGGCGGCGGCGTCGAGCAGCGGGGCGCCGAAGGACTCGACCTCCCGCGTGTGGTAGCCGCGGCCGACCCCCATGATGACGCGGCCGCCCGTGATGATGTCCGCCATCGCGTAGTCCTCGGCGAGACGGACCGGGTGCCACATGGGCAGGATGTTGAAGGCGCACCCGAACCGGAGCCGCTTCGTCTGGGTGGCGAGCCAGGTGCCGAGCAGGACGAGGTTCGGCAGGACCTCGTAGCCCTCGCGCTGGAAGTGGTGCTCGGCCGTCCACAGGCAGTAGTAGTCGAGCTCGTCCATCGTCCGGGCGATGTCCCGGGCGGTGGCGAAGGCCTCCACCACGCGCTCGTTGGGGTACCGGCGGTCGTTGGCGGGCGTCCCGTGGAGACCGATGTTGTCGAGCTCGATCTGGCCGACCCAGAGCACGGAGAACTTGTCGATCATCGCGCGGTCCAACCTCCGTCGACCACCAGCATGTGGCCGGTCACGTATCCCGCCTCCTCCCCGGCCAGGTACAGGGCGGCGGCGGCGACCTCCTCGATGGTCCCGCGCCGGCCGGCGGGCGTCACCGCCCGCACGGCGGCATCGTCCCCCCCCACCCCGCGCATGACCGGCGCGTCGCCGCCCAGGATCCGGGCCGAGTTGGCCCGCAGCCCCGTCGTGACGGCGCCGGGGCAGACGGCGTTCACGGTGATGCCGCGGTCGGCATACGTGATGGCGAGCTGCCGCGTCAGCCCCACCACGCCGTGCTTGGCCGCCGTGTAGGCCGGTCCGCCTCCCGAGCCGACGAGACCGGCCACCGAGGCGATGTTGACGATGCGGCCGCGACCGGCGGGCAGCATCTCGGCGAGGGCGCGCTTGCAGCCGTAGAAGGTGCCGGTCAGGTCGATCGCGACCACGCGCTCCCACAGCGCGGGCGTCATCTCGTCGGCCGGCGCGTACCCGTCCAGGATCCCCGCGGCGTTCACGAGGATGCCGAGCGGGCCGAGGTCGCGCACGGCCGCGGTCACGGCGGCGTCGACGTCGGCCCAGCGGGAGACGTCGGCGGCGACGAAGCGCGCGCGACCGCCACCGCCGACGATCTCGTCGGCCACCGCCTTGCCCCCGTCGGGCGAGAGGTCCACCACCGCCACCGGGGCCCCCGCCCGCCCGAGCGCCAGCGCGATGCCCCGCCCGATGCCGGAGCCGCCCCCCGTCACCAGCGCACAGCCGCGCACGAGCGTCACCGGCGGCTCTCCATCGCCCGGGGGGCCGGGTCGCGAGCGTCGAGACCGCACGTCCGGTGGTCGCGGAAACGGGTCGGTGGAGCGAGGGAGAAGATGGTCACGCGGGCCTCCCGGGTGGTGACGAGATGATAGCACGCGGGCGGCGGGCACTAGGCGCGTCCCCTCCCATCGATCGTCCGCTCGCGGGACGCCGCCTGGACGGCCGCTTGATCGCCGTCGGGAACGAGCGTAGCCTACCGGCCAGGAACGATCCGCGCACCCGTACGCGGGAGCTCGGGGAACCGGGCTGAGAGGGCGGCTGCCGCCGCCGACCGCATGAACCTGACCTGGTTAATGCCAGCGAAGGGAGGCCACCATGTCCGCATCGCGCAAGATCCACGTGACCGGCTCCCGTCCCGACGTCCGCGTTCCCATGCGCGAGGTGCACCTGTCGGGCGACCAGACCCCGGTGCGTCTCTACGACACCGCGGGTCCCTGGACCGATCCCGAGGCGCACGTCGACCTCAAGGAGGGCCTGGCCCCCCTGCGGCTCGCCTGGATCCTGGGCCGCGGCGACGTCGAGGAGCTGCCCGGTCCGTCCTCGGCGTACCGGCGGCAGCGCGAGGACGATCCCGCCCTGGGCGGCGTCCGCTTCGCCGCGATCCGCCGGCCGCTGCGCGGGCGGCCCGGCCGTCGCGTCACGCAGATGCACTACGCGCGCCGCGGCGAGGTCACCCCCGAGATGGAGTTCGCGGCGATCCGCGAGGGCGTGAGCCCCGCGCTGGTCCGCGACGAGATCGCGCGCGGCCGCGCGATCCTGCCCGCCAACGTGAACCACCCGGAGACCGAGCCGATGATCATCGGCCGGAAGTTCCTGGTGAAGATCAATGCCAACATCGGCAACTCGGCCGTGGCCTCCTCGATCGAGGAGGAAGTCGAGAAGATGCGGTGGGCGACACGCTGGGGCGCGGACACCGTCATGGACCTGTCCACCGGGAAGAACATCCACGAGACGCGCGAGTGGATCCTGCGCAACTCCCCGGTCCCCATCGGCACCGTCCCGATCTACCAGGCGCTCGAGAAGGTGGGGGGCCAGGCCGAGGAGCTGACCTGGGACCTCTACCGCGACACGCTGATCGAGCAGGCCGAGCAGGGCGTGGACTACTTCACGATCCACGCGGGGGTCCGCCTCCGCTACATCCCCCTCACGGCCCGGCGGGTCACGGGCATCGTGTCGCGCGGGGGCTCGATCATGGCGAAGTGGTGCCTCGCCCACCACGAGGAGAGCTTCCTCTACGAGCACTTCGACGAGATCTGCGA
>JAICGY010000314.1 GCA_025922915.1 Candidatus Methylomirabilota bacterium
CCGCGCCGGCGACGCTAGAGAAACCGCGCGGCGCCGTCAAGGCTATAATCCGGGCCCATGAAAGCTCCCGAGATCCTGGCCGAGGCCGCCGGCCTGCTGGACGACACCATCGCCCTGCGACGTCGGATCCACCGCCACCCCGAGATCGGCCTGACGCTGCCGCGCACGCAGCGCACGGTGCTGGAGGCCCTCGCGGGTCTCGGCCTGGACGTGCGCACGGGCGAGAGGGCCACGTCGGTCGTCGCCCGGCTGCGCGGCGAGCGCCCGGGCCCGACGATCCTGCTGCGCGCCGACATGGACGCGCTGCCGCTGCGCGAGGACACCGGCCTGCCGTTCGCGTCGGAGGTCGACGGCGCGATGCACGCCTGCGGGCACGACACGCACGTCGCCATGCTGGTGGGCGCCGCCCGCCTGCTGGCGCAGCGGCGCGCCGACCTCGCCGGCTCCGTGCTCTTCATGTTCCAGCCCGGCGAGGAGGGCTACCACGGCGCCCGGGTGATGCTCGAGGAGGGGCTGCTCGCCGGCGCCGAACCGCCCACCGGGGCCTTCGCCCTGCACGTCGGCCATCGCAGCCCCGCCGGCGTCATCGCGACGCGGCCCGGCCCCACGATGGCCTCGGGCGACACGTTCCAGATCACCGTGCGGGGCCGCGGCGGGCACGCCTCCTCGCCCCACGACTGCCTCGACCCGATTCCCGTCGCCTGCGAGATCGTCCAGGCCTTCCAGACGCTCGTCGCCCGGCGCGTGAACGTCTTCGACCCCGCCGTCGTCACCGTCGCGAAGATCGAGGCCGGCACGACCCGCAACGTCATCCCCGAGTCGGCCAGCCTGCTCGGCACGGTCCGCACCCTGTCCGAGCAGGCGCGCGAGCGCGTGCTCGCCGGGGTCCGGCGGGTGGCCGAGGGGATCGCCGCCACCCACGAGGCCGAGGCCAGCATCGAGCTGATCCGCGGCTACCCGGTCACGGTCAACGACGCGGACTTCGCGAGCTTCGTCCTCGACACCGCCCGCGACCTCGTGGGGCCCGAGCGCGTCGAGGAGATGCGGACGCCGATCATGGGCAGCGAGGACTTCGCCTACGTGCTCCAGCGCGTACCCGGCACGATCGCGTTCCTCGGCACGCGGCCCGACAGCGGTCCCGTCTATCCGAACCACTCCAACCGCATGCTGGTGAACGAGTCCGCGCTCGCCACCGGCATCGCCATGCACGCCGCGGTCGCGCTGCGCTTCCTGGCGCCGCGCGCCGGCGGCGCGCGCTGAGGAGATCACGATGGTCGCGCTCGCCGGACGGACGGTGCTCATCACGGGGGCCGCGCGCGGCATCGGGGCCGCCTGCGCCCGGCGGCTGGCCGCCGACGGCGCCCGCCTGGTCCTGGCCGACCTCGACGGGGCCGGCGTCGAGAAGCTGGCGGCGGAGCTGGGCCAGGCCGCGGTCCACGCCGACGTGACCCGGCGCGCCGACGTCGAGCGCATGCTCGAGGAGCCCTACCGGCGGTGGGGCCGGCTCGACGTGCTGTTCAACAACGCGGGCGTCGTGCGGGTCCAGCCGCTGCTCGACGTCACCGAGGCGGAGTGGGACCGGGTGATGGACGTGAACCTCAAGGCCGTCTTCTTCGTGCTCCAGGGCGCAGCCCGCCGGATGCGCGGCCAGGACGTGATACCGGGGTCGGAGCTGCGCGGCAAGCTGATCCAGACGGCCTCGATCGCCTCCTACCGGGGCGGCAACCATCTCATGACACCGTACTCCGCCTCCAAGGCCGGCGTCGTCAGCCTCACCCGATCGGCGGCGCAGGCGCTCGCCGCCGACCGCATCACGTCGAACTGCGTCTGCCCGGGCGCGGTCGAGACGCCCATGTGGGAGCAGATCGACAAGGAGTGGGGCGCGCTGGAGGGGCTGGGGGCCGGCGAGGCGTGGAAGCGCCGGATCCGCCACATCCCGCTGGGCCGTCCCGAGCGTCCGGAGGACGTGGCCGGGGTGGTCGCGTTCCTGGCCGGGCCGGACTCGGATTACATGACGGGCCAGGCGCTCAACGTCGACGGCGGCATCGTGATGGGCAACTGAGCGGAGGCCGGCATGACGGACGGCGGGAGCGCGCGGGGGCTGCGGCCGGTGGGCTACCACGACTGCCCGGGCGGAGGTCAGGTCGTCGTCGACGGCGACCTGGCGTTCGTCGCCCACATGAAGGCGCCGCACGGCACGACGATCCTCGACGTGAGCGACCCCCGGTCGCCGCGGCCGCTCGCCACCGTCGAGATCCCGGCCGGGATCCACTCGCACAAGGTCCGGGCGGCCGGCGGACTGATGCTCGTCAATCGCGAGGCGCAGCCCGCCGACCGGCCGCCGGCCGGCACGCAGGGCGGGCTCGCGATCTTCGACGTCTCCCGCCCGCGCGCGCCCCGCGAGATCGCCTTCTGGCGCAGCGGCGGCGCCGGCGTCCACCGCTTCACCTTCGACGGCCGCTACGCCTACATCTCGCCGGAGATGGACGGCTACGTCGGCAACATCGTGATGATCCTCGACCTGAAGGATCCCGCGCGGCCCGAGGAGGTCGGGCGGTGGTGGATGCCGGGGCAGTGGGTCGCGGGCGGCGAGACGCCGTCGTGGGCGGGGCGGCATCACCGCTGCCACCATCCGATCCGCCTCGGCCACCGGCTCTACGTCTCCTACTGGCACGGCGGCTTCGTCATCCTGGACATCGAGGACATGGCCAAGCCCCGGCTCGTCTCGGGGCTGGACTGGAGCCCGCCGTTCATCACGCCCACCCACACCGCGCTGCCGGTGCCGTTCCCGGTCCGGGGCCGGACCATCATGGTGGTCGCCGACGAGGACGTGGCCAAGCTGCGGCCGGGGCCGCCGTCCTTCCTGTGGCTCGTGGACATCACCGACGAGGCGCGGCCGATGCCGTTCGCCTCCTTCCAGGTGGACGGCGTGGACGGCTCGCCGCAGCCGCCCTTCACGGGCTGCCACCAGCCGGCCGAGGAGGTGCGCGGGACCGAGATCCCGGTGGCCTGGTTCGCGTCGGGCCTGCGCATCGTCGACATCGCCGACCCCCACGCCCCCCGCGAGGCGGCCCACTTCCTGCCGCCGGTGCCCGCGGGAGAGACGCGCGTGTGCACGAACGATGTGTGCTACGACCGGCGCGGGCTCCTGTACATGATCGATCGTGGCCGGGGGCTGCACATCGTGGAGCGCGTGTGATGGAGATCGGCTGCCACCTGCCCAGCCAGGGCCCGCTCGCGACGCGCGAGGCGCTGCTGACCTTCACCGCCGAGGCGGAGCGGCGCGGCGTCGCGTCGCTCTGGGTGAGCGACCACGTCGTCTTCCCGCGCACGGCCACGGGCCAGTATCCCGGCGGCCGCTTCCCGCACCCGCCCGACCGGCCGTACCTGGAGCCGGTCGCGCTGCTGTCGGCGGCGGCCGTCTGCACGAGCCAGGCGCGCCTGGGGGCCTCGGTCTTCATCCTGGGGCATCGCCATCCGGTCGTCATGGCCAAGATGCTCACCACGATCGACGCGCTGTCGGGCGGGCGGCTGATCTGCGGGGTGGGCGTCGGCTGGTGGAAGGAGGAGCTGGAGCTCCTGGGCGCGCCCTTCCACGCGCGGGGCCGGCAGGCCGACGAGATCCTCCGCCTCTTCAAGGCGCTCTGGACGCAGGACAACCCCCGGTTCGAGGGCGAGTTCTTCCGCGTCCGCGACATCGGCTTCGCGCCCAAGCCGGTGCAGAAGCCGCACCCGCCGATCTGGGTGGGCGGCGACAGCCCCGGCGCGTTCCGCCGCGTCGTCACGCTGGGCGACGGCTGGCACGCCACCTCGAAGACGCCGGCGCAGCTCCGGGAAGCGCTCGACCGGCTCCGCGCCGCCGCCGAGCGCGCCGGGCGCGACCCGGCCACGATCGAGCGGTCGGTCCGCTTCTCGCTTCCCGACGATCTGCTGGCGCAGGGAGCGCAGGCGGTGGCCGCGCCCCTCGTCGAGTACAAGCGACTCGGCCTGAGCCACGTGATGATCGACTTCCGAAGGGACGACCTCGGCCGCATGCTGGAGATCCTCGACGTGGTGACCGGAGCCGTCCGCCCCGTCGTGGACAGGGCCTGAGGCGGGGCCGGATGGCGTCGGCGCCCCTCGCGGTGGTCGCGACCGCGATCCCCGACGTGCTCGTGCTCGAGCCGCGGGTCTTCGGCGACGAGCGCGGCTTCTTCTTCGAGGCCTACAACCAGCGCGTGCTGGCCGAGGTGGCGGGGATCACCGAGCCGTTCGTGCAGGACAACCACTCGCGCTCGCTCCAGCACGTCCTGCGCGGGCTGCACTACCAGCTCACCCGCCCGCAGGCCAAGCTGGTGCGGGTCATCGCCGGCGCGGTCTTCGACGTCGCCGTCGACCTGCGCCGGTCCTCCCCGACGTTCGGCAAGTGGACGGGGATGACGCTCTCGGCGAGCGACCGGCGCATGGCCTGGATCCCGAAGGGGTTCGCCCACGGCTTCCTGGTCCTGTCCGAGATGGCGGAAATGCTCTACAAGACGACCGACTTCTACGCGCCCGAGGACGAGCGCTGCGTCATCTGGAACGACGCGAAGATCGGCATCGAGTGGCCCCTGGCGGGCGCCCCCGTGCTGTCCGCCCGTGACCGGGCGGGCGTGACGCTGGCGGAGGCGGAGGTCTTCGACCCGTGACGGGCGTGCCGACGACCGGCCTCGGCGCGCTGGCCGCCTCCCTCGGCGGCCTGCTGCGGGAGCGGCGGGAGACGGTGGCGGTCGCGGAGTCCGCCGCCGGGGGCCTGATCTCGGCCGCGCTCCTCGCCGTCCCCGGCGCCTCGGCCTACTTCCTCGGCGGC
>JAICGY010000315.1 GCA_025922915.1 Candidatus Methylomirabilota bacterium
AAGGCGGCGGCGGGCAGGAAGACGTCGGCCCGCTCGGCCGTCTCGTGCAGGAAGAGGTCCTGCACGACCAGGAAGTCGAGCTGGGCGAGGGCCTTCTCGGCGTGGTGCAGGTCCGGCTCGGAGAGCAGCGGGTTCTCGCCGACGACGTACATCGCCCGGATCTGCCCGGTGAGGCAGCCCTCCACCATCTCCGTCACCACGAGCCCCGGACGCTCGGGCGGCCGCACCGACCAGACGCTCGCGAAGCGATCCAGCGTGGCCGCATCGTAGCCGAGGTAGCCGGGGAGGTTGGTCGGGATGCAGCCCGCGTCGCCGCAGCCCTGGACGTTGTTCTGCCCGCGCAGCGGGGAGATGCCCGAGCCGGGGAAGCCCATCTGCCCGGCGACCAGCGAGAGGTTCAGGAGCGCGTGGGCATTGGCGGTGCCGCAGACGTGCTGGGTGATCCCCATGCCCCAGATCAGGCAGGAGCCGGCGAAGGGCGGGCGCGCGTACCAGCGGGCGGCCTGCGCGATGTCCGCCGCCGGCACGCCCGTCACCCGCTCGGCGTGCGGCAGGGTGTAGGGCGCCAGCGAGGCGCGCCAGGCCTCGAACCCCTCGGTGCGCTCCCGGACGAACGTCTCGTCGGCCAGGCCCTCGTCCAGGATCACGCGGGCCATCGCGTTGAAGAGCGCGACGTCGGTGCCCGGGCGCTGGTGGATCCAGAGGTCGGCCTGGTCGCACAGCTCGATGCGCTTGGGGTTGACGACCACCAGGCGCGCCCCGCGGCTCACCGCGCGCCGGAAGCGGATGGCGATGACGGGGTGGTTGGCCGACGCGTCGGCCCCCACCACCATGAGGCAGCCGGCCTCCTCGTAGTCCTGGTAGGAGTTGGACGTCGCCCCCGAGCCCATCGCCACGAGCATCGCCTCCACCGAGGGCGAGTGGCAGAGCCGCGTGCAGTGGTCGACGTTGTTCGTGCCCATCACCACGCGGCAGAGCTTCTGGATCGCGTACCCGTCCTCGTTGGTCGCCTTGGCGGAGGCCAGCGCGCCGAACCGGCCGCGGTTGCGGGCCAGGCCCTCGGCCGCGAGGTCCAGCGCCTCGTCCCACGAGGCCTCCACCCAGCGGCCGTCGCGCTTGACGAGCGGAGTCGTCACGCGGTCGCGGGAGTGGACGAAGCCCGTGGCGAACCGGCCCTTGACGCAGAGCGTCCCCAGGCTCGAGCGGTTGGCGGGGACGTCGTCGGCCATCGTCGCCAGCCGCTCGGGCCCGCCGTTCGCGCCCCGCACGCCCACCTCGATGCCGCAGCCGACGCCGCAGTATGGGCACGTCGTCTCCACGCGGCGGGCGACGGGGGCGGGAGCTTCCTTGGGCCGGAGCGCGCCCGTCGGGCAGGTCGCGACGCACTGGCCGCACGACGTGCACACCGACGACGCCATCGTGCCGTCCGCGAAGACGCCGACCTTCGTGGCGTGGCCGCGCCCCAGGAGCGCGATGGCGCCGATCAGCTGGACGTCGTCGCAGGCGGTGGTGCAGCGGCCGCACAGAATGCAGGCGTCACGGTCCAGGACGAAGAACGACTTCGTCGCGTCGATCGCGTGCGCATGGAGGGCCGGCCAGGTCGGCCGGAGGCCGCCGTGGCGGGCGGCCGCCTCGCTCAGCTGGCCGAGCCCCTCGCGCGGCGCGACGGCGAGGGCCGGGTCCCCGCCGGGCGGGGTCAGCATCGAGAGCGTGAGGTCGAGGACCGTCGAGCGCACCCGGACGACGTCCGGATGCCCGGTGGAGACGACCATCCCCTCCCGTGCGGGCAGGTGGCAGGCGGCCGGCGTGCCGCGCACGCCCTCGACGTGGACGAGGCAGGTGCGGCAGGCCCCGAGCGGGGGGCGGTCGGGGTCCTTGCAGAGCTGCGGGAGCGGGATCCCCAGGCGGTTCACGCCGTCGAGGACGCTGGCCCCCTGCGGCAGCTCGACCGCGCGCCCGTCGATCGTGACGATCATGGCCGGGTCAGGGCCTCGGGGAACTCCGCGAGGGCCGAGAGCATCGCCAGGGGCGCCGCCTGCCCGAGGCCGCAGAGCGAGGCGAGCTGGACGGTCTCCGCCAGCGGCTTGACGCGGCCCGCATCGACCGGACCGTCGAGCATCGCGAGCAGACGCGCCGTCCCCTCGCGGCACGGCGTGCACTTGCCGCACGACTCGCGCGTGTTGAAGGCGAGGAGGGTCCGCACCGCCTCCCGGACGCCGACCGTGTCGTCCAGCGCCACGACGCCGCCCGTGCCCGGATTGACCGGCCCGCGGGGCACGAGCGGCTCGTCGAGGTGACGCGGGTGGACGACGATGCCCGAGGGGCCACCGAGGACGATCGCGCCGAGCGGCCGTCCGGTCGCGATCCCGCCACCGACGTCCTCGATCAGCGTCCGCAGCGTGCAGCCGACCTCCATCTCCACGATGCCGGGACGCCGGAGGTGCCCGGAGAGGCCGAACAGCTTGGTGCCGTGGCCGCCGCCGAGCCCGGCGAACCAGGCGCCGCCGCGGCTGACGATCGACGGGACGGCGAAGAGCGTCTCGACGTTGTTGATGACGGTGGGCTTGCCCCACAGGCCCGCCTCGACCGGGAACGGCGGACGGGTCCGGGGCATCGCGCGCTGCCCCTCCAGCGACTCGAGCAGCGCCGTCTCCTCGCCGAGCACGAAGCCGCCCGCGCCCCGGCGGATCTCGATCTCCAGCGAGAACGAGGTCCCCAGGATCTCCTCGCCGACGAGGCCCCACGCCCGGGCCTGGGCCAGGGCCACGCCCACCCGCTCGGCGGAGAGGTCCGCCTCGCCATGGATATAGAGGATGGCCCGCGAGGCGCCGATGGCCCAGGCGGTGAGCACCACGGCCTCGATCAGGCGGTGCGGGGAGCCTTCCATCAGGTGGCGGTCCTTGAAGATCCCGGGCTCGCCCTCCTCGCCGTTGACCACGAGGAACTTCGGCTGGCCGGCGGCGGCCCGGCAGGCCGCCCACTTCACCGCCGTCTGGAAGTAGGCGCCGCCCCGGCCGGTGAGGCTCGCCGCGCGCACCTCCTCGATGACGCGCTCGGGACGGCCGTCCTCGAGGGCGTGGGCCAGGGCCACGTAGGCGCTGTGGCGGAGCGCGTCGGCGATGTCGTAGGGGTCGGCCATGCCGCAGCGCTCGATGAGCACGCGCTGCTGGGCGGCCATGTACTCGGGGTCGACGGCCAGATCCTGTCGCGCCATGTTCGCGCTGAGCGCGCCGAGCAGGCGGGGCACGACGTCCGGCGTGATCGGGCCCGTCGTCAGGCGCGGGCGGCCGTCCCGCAGCACCTCCACCACGGGCGCCGCCCAGCACAGGCCGTTGCAGCCGGCCGCGACGACGCTGAACGGCAGGTTGCCGCGCGCGACCTCCTCGCGGAGGGCCTCGTACGTCTCGGCGGCTCCGACGGCGAGCCCGCAGGTGCCGACGCCGACGGCCAGGCGGGCGCCCGTCCGCCGGCGCTCGGCCTCACGCTTGAGCGCGGCGAAGCGCGCGAGCGGCGAGCCGGCGCCGGCGACCGGCGGGGCGTGCCCGCGGTCGGTCACCGTCACCCGCGCAGGGCTGTGGTCCCGATCGGCGGTCGCGACCAGCCGCGGCGCGTCGGCCGGCGTCACCCGGCCCACGTAGCGGTGGTCGACCTCCGCGACGGGCGCCACCCCGCAGGTGAACGCGCAGTCCAGCTCCTCGAGCGTCACGGCGCCGTCCGGCGTGGTCTCGCCGGCCCGGACACCCAGCGCCTGCTCGCAGGCGCCGAGGACCTCGCGGCCGCCGCGGGCCAGGCAGGCGAGCCCCGTGCACACGCGCACGAGGCGGCGGCCGCGGGGAGCCAGGCGGAGCTCCGGGTAGTGGCTGGCCACGCCCCACACCTCGCTCCGCGGCACGCGCAGGTGCGCGGCCACCTCGTCGAGCGCCTCGGGCGAGAGCCAGCCCTCGACGCGCTGGACGGCCTGGAGCGCGGGCAGGAGCCACGTGCGCTCGCGCGGATAGTGCGAGAGCAGGTCGGGGCGCACCATGGTGAGCGCCCAGCTTACCACGCGTCTTCCGCGCGCCGGCGGCGCGCGCTTCGGTCAGGCCAAGCCGAAGAGCGGGGCGATCGGGATGGCGAGACCCGGGAAGTCGGCGTGGGCGAGGACCTCGTCACCGGTGCCCCTGGCGACCAGCCGGTACGCCCCGGCCTCGTGCCGGTAGCACTCCAGGCGGCTGGCCGCGCCGTCGACGATCCAGTAGTGCGGGATGGCGAGCGCGGCGTACCGCCGGCTCTTCGTCGTGCGGTCGTGAGCCTGCGTGCTCGGAGACAGGACCTCCACCACGAGCAGCGGCGCGCCTTCAACCCCTCGCGCCGACACGCAGGACTGGTCGGCGACGACGACGATGTCCGGGACGAAGACGTCGTGGGAGGTGACGATCACGTCGAGCGGCGCGATGAACACCTCGGCGGGGGGACGGAAGTAGCCGCGCAGGATGCAGGCGAGCTCCAAGACGAGCCGCTGATGGGCGGGGCCGGGCGACGGCGTCACGTGCAGCTCGCCGTCGACGATCTCGTGCCGGTTGCGGTCCGATGGGATCGCACAGTAGTCCGCGTAGTGCAGTCGCGCCTTCAACCGGCCCTCCATCGACGTGCCCTCGTTCCGATTATAGGCACGGCGGAATGACCGGGGAATGCCGGGAAACCCATACACCGCCCCGGCGGCGTACAGGGGGTTACGGCGCGAGCGCGGCGAGGAACTCGCGGAGCGCGGGGGCCCAGAGGCGCGCGTCGGGGCCGCTGGCGAGGTGGCCGAGGTCACTGTCGATCTCGACGTAGCG
>JAICGY010000316.1 GCA_025922915.1 Candidatus Methylomirabilota bacterium
CCCGGGCGCATGTGGCGAGCGGCGATGTCGCGGAAGTACTCGATCTGCGGCGTGTCCAGGTCCGACTGGAGCTGCCCGTCCGATCCCAGCAGCCACCAGGCACCGGGCAGCTTCAGCGCGAAGTAGCTGCGGTGCTGCCGGGTCGCCCAGCCGGCGAACCACCGCCCTCCGATCGCCGAGCAGAACAGCCGCGAGAACGCGCTGAGCCCGTCGTACCAGTCGTGATTGCCCGGGATGGCGAAGACGTGCGGCGCCTCCACCGGGTGCGCATCGCCGAATGCGCTCTCGTACGGTACCACCAGCCGGTGGTGGTAGGCCTCGCGGCTGGGCGTCGGATAGACCTGGTCGCCGCCGAAGACGAGGATGTCGCCGCGAGCCGTGACGTGCCGGTCTTCCGCCGCCCCCCCGAGCTCCAGCACCGGCTGGCTCACCGCGTAGGCCACGGCGTAGACCGGGTTCCAGCCCTCACCGGTATCGCAGACGTAGTCGATCCAGATCTCCTCCCGGGCGTGTGCGCCATCCGGGCACGGCCCGACGGGGCCGTCGGCGTAGTGCACCGTGTAGTCGTAGAAGCCGGTCTCGCGGGCCGCGATCGCCTGGACGATGCGCGGGTCGGAGCGCTCTCCCACCACCAGCGCCGCGAGCGTCTTCGCGCCGGTGGTGAGCAGCTGCGCCGGGTCGAACCATCCGACCATGGGCAGCCGCACGGACTTCGCGCCCGGCCGCCAGAGGAGCGGGAAGCCACTGCCCCGGGCCGCGAGGCGCCGGGCCAGCGGCAGCGTCTGTCGTTGGCTGGGCGCGTCCGGCGTGCGCGAGGGATCGGGGGGCGTCGTCGGGCTCACTCGGTCGCGGCCGGCCCGGTCACGCTGCCGTAGCGGTGGAGCACGCGGGAGACCGTCTGCTCGCGCACGTACCAGCGGAGCTCCAGGCGTCCGTTCGCCAGCACGGGCGCGTCGATGACGGTGACGCCCGTGCCGTTCGCGGCGGCGCGGGCCGCGGTGGAGATCGCGTCCCACGCCCTCACGCGCTCGGCGTCCTCGGGGTGCGCCAGACGCTCCACGAGCCCCGCGTCCGCCTCGACCACGAGCGTCACGCCGTCGCACGCGGCCAGCCAGGGCCACGGATCCGCGTCGGGGGACAGGCTCACCGTCAGCGGCGTGCCCGCCGCGCACGCCGCCAGGATGACCTGGCACAGCGCGGCGGCCGCCTCCGGCCGCGCGGTCGTTCCCCGCGCGATCACCCGGCGACACGGCCGGTAGCGAGACGCGTTCCGCTCGCCCAGGATCGTGCTCGGGTCGTGCTCCCGGCCGAAGTGCCGGCGCCACGCCCGCGCGTAGCTCGCGGCGCTCGCCCGCACGAGCGCCCGCGCGTCGGCCCCGGCCAGCACGCCCAGGCATCGCTCGAGCACGGCCGCCATCGCCTCCGGCAGCGGCTCGTCGTCGCCGGTGGGCAGCGTCGTCTGGCGCCAGCGCGCGAGCTGCAGGACGTAGTTCGGGCCGCCGGCCTTGGCCCCCGGCCCCACCGACGACGCCTTCCAGCCGCCGAACGGCTGGCGGCCGACGATGGCGCCGGTGATGGGCCGGTTGACGTAGAGGTTGCCGGCCTCGACGCGGTCGACCCACCGCGCGATCTCGCGATCGTCCAGCGTCTGGATGCCGGCGGTCAGGCCGAACGGCGTGGCGTTGGCGAGGGCGATCGCCTCGTCCAGATCCGCGGCGCGCATCAGGCCCAGCACCGGACCGAAGCACTCCGTGCGATGGAAGAAGGAGCCCGGACGCACGCCGAGCTTGATCCCGGGCGACCAGAGCGCGCCGCCCTCCGCCGCCGGGCGGGGCTCGAGCAGCCACTCCTCGCCCTCGTCCAGGACCGTGAGCGCGCGCCGCAGCGCCATGCCCGGCGGTTGCGTGAGCGGCGTGATCCGGCTCGCCAGGGACCAGGCGCTGCCCACGTCCAGGCTCGCCGCGGCGTCGCGCAGCTGGCGGCGGAACCCGGGATCGTCGTACACCTCGGCCTCGCAGATCGCCAGGCTGGCCGCCGAGCACTTCTGCCCGTTGTGGCCGAAGGCGGAGCGGACGAGATCCCGGATGGCCTGGTCCCGGTCGGCCAGCGCCGTGAGGATCATCGCGTTCTTCCCGCTCGTCTCCGCGAACAGCGGCAGGTCGGGGCGCCAGCCGAGGAAGAGGCGCGCCGTCGCCACGGAGCCGGTGAGGATGACCCCGCCCACCCCCGCGTCCGTCACGAGCCCGCGGCCGGTCTCGTCGTCCGGGCACGGCACGAACTGGAGCACCTCGCGCGGGACGCCGGCGTCCCAGAGGCACCTGGCCAGCCACCAGCCGACGAGCACCGCCTCGGGCGCCGGCTTGAGGACGACGGCGTTGCCGGCGGCGAGGGCGGCCAGCACGCCGCCGGCGGGGATCGACAGCGGAAAGTTCCAGGGCGGGGTCACCACGACGACGCCGAGCGGCTCCGCGCGGCAGTCGACCAGCTCGCCGGCGGCCTCGGGCAGAACCCGCGCGTAGTAGCGCGCGAAGTCCACCGCCTCGGAGACCTCCGCGTCGGCCTCCGTCACCGTCTTCGCGCCGTCGAGGATCATCGCGCCGATCAGGTCGCCGCGCCGACGGCCGAGCTCGGCCGCGCACGTCTCGAGCACGGCCCCGCGCTGCGCGCTCGAGCGAGCGCCCCAGGCCGGCTGCGCCGTCCGCGCGACCGTCAGCGCCCGCTGGACGTCGGCGGCGCCGGCCAGCGCGTAGCGGTAGGCCACACGCCCGGGCCGCGATGGATCGCGGCCCTCGCCCTCCCGCGAGCCCGGGCGCAGCTCGCCGGCAATCTGCAGCGGGATCGCCTCCGGCGGCCGCCCGCGCCAGCGCTCCGCCACCGTCTCGATCCACGCGCGGTTGGCGGCCAGGGTCCAGTCGGTGTCGGGCTCGTTCTCGAATTTCGCGTCGAGCGGTCGCACGACCGGCCCCGCGCCGGCTTCCGCCTCCCGGTCCTGGCGGCGACGGGGCGCGTCGGACACGGTCCGCCGGGCGTCGAAGGCGGCCAGGAAGCGATCGCGCTCCGCCATCCACTCCGGGGAGCCCGGCTCGAGGTCGAAGACGTGGCGCAGGAAGTTCTCGGGCGCGGTGTTCTCGTCGAGCCGGCGGACCAGGTACGCGATGGCGCTGTGGAAATCCTCGGCGCGGACGACGGGCGCGTAGAGCAGCAGGCCGCCGGCGCGCGCCTGCACCGCCCGCGCCTGGTGATTGGCCATGCCCTCGAGCATCTCGAACTCGACCCACGGCTCGACGTGGTGGACCTCGCGCAGCACGAGGCCGTAGGCGACGTCGAGGAGATTGTGGCTCGCGACCCCCAGGTGGACGGCCTCGGCGTGCTCGGGGCGGCAGCCGTACTCCAGCATCCGCTTGTAGTTGGCGTCCACCTCGAGCTTCGTCTCGTAGGGCGCCTGCGGCCAGCCGTGCACGGCCGCCTCGATGCGCTCCATGGCCAGGTTCGCGCCCTTCACGATGCGCAGCTTGATCGGCGCCCCGCCCCGGGCCCGCCGCGCGAGGGCCCACGCGGTGAGCGCGCGCTGGACGCTGTGCGAGTCCGGCAGGTAGGCCTGGAGCACGATGCCGGCGCGGAGGTCCAGGAACTCCGGCTCGTCCAGCACCTCCCGGAACGCCGTCACCGTGAGGTCCAGGTCGCGGTACTCCTCCATGTCGAGGTTGATGAACTTCGGAGTGACGCGGCCGTCCGGGTGGCGGTAGCGATGCGCGGCGGCCGCGCGGTAGAGCGTCCGGAGCCGCTCGGCCACGCGCGCGACCGTCGCGCGGAAGGCCACGAGGTCGATCTGGCTGAAGACCGACGAGACCTTCACGGAGATGTACTCGACGTCGTCGCGGGCGAGCAGCGCGCGGTAGGCCTCCAGGCGGCGCGCCGCCTCGGCCTCGCCGAGGATCGCCTCGCCCAGCTGGTTGAGGTTCAGTCGCATGCCGGCGCGCCACCGCTCCTCGAGGTAGCGGCGCAGGTCCTCCTCCTCGCCGGGCAGGATCACGTTCTGGGTCTCGTGGCGCAGGCGGCTCACGATGGGAGGCACGACCAGGCTCGGCAGATAGTGGGCCATGGCCCCGCCCAGGAGCAGCGCGACGCGCTCCCACCAGTCCATGTACCGGGGCACGCCGTAGCGCTCGAGGAGATACGCGAGCTGGTCGGCGATGCGGCCGGGCCGGCGGCTCCGGAAGGCCTGGTCGGCCAGCGCGATCGTCAGCTCCTTGCCGTGCGGATCGGCCATCATCCGGGCGAGCTTGCCGGCCTGGGCGCGTTCCTCCGGGGTCTGCCGGGCGCGCGCCTCGCGCAGGAGGGTCTCGGCCAGCTCGACGGCGCGGTGGCGGAGACGCTCGCCGGTCGCGACCTCGTCCGTCACCCGCATCTCCGTCACCTCCTCGTCAGTGTACGCGCGGTCCGATCGGCGGGAGCGCCACGGGCCAGGCGCCGGATGCTACCCTGGGCCGCGATGGCCTGGCGAGTCGGGGTCGACGTGGGCGGGACGTTCACGGATCTGGCCGCGGTCGACGACGCGGCCGGAGCCGTGCGGCTGGAGAAGGTGCCCACGACCCCCGCCGATCAGTCGCTCGGCGTGGCGGCCGGCCTGGCGGCGCTGCTCGCGCGGCACGGCGTGCCGCCCGCCGCCGTCGCCGACCTCGGCCACGGCACCACCGTGTGCCTCAACGCCGTCCTCGAGCGCAAGGGCGCCCGCA
>JAICGY010000317.1 GCA_025922915.1 Candidatus Methylomirabilota bacterium
AGTCCCTGTCCAGCGGGCAGCTGGCGAAGGTTTACGGCTTCACCGATCTCGACGGCAGCCAACCCGACGCCTGGCGATACGTCGTCGAGGTCCAGGACGCGGGCAAGCCCGCCGACGTCACCGGCTATCGCTGAGAGCGCGAGGGTCGGACGCGGCATGTTCAGTCTGGCTGGCCTTCCGGGCGTACCGCGGCGGTGACGTCGAGGGCATGGACGCCGGCTCCGACAGGTGCGCGACCCGGCCCGGCTCCGGGATCAGGACCGCGCCTACTACGCGTTCCTCGCCGGCGTCGCCGCGCAGGGTCGCGGGGACCTCGGGGGCGCGCGGGCGCACCTGACCGCCGCCGACACGGGCCGGCTGCGGACGGACAACATGCGGAGCATCGTGCAGTGCCACCTGGCCGAGGTCGCGCTGGCGAGCGGCGACAGCGACGGCGCCCGCGAGCACCTCGACGCCGCGCGGCGGCTGTCCCATGCGCCTGCCGTCGCCCGGGTCATCGGCGACCTGGAAGGCCGGCTCCCGGCGGCCGGCCAAGGAGTCGAGGGAACCATGCTGAAGTTCGTGGTGGTGCTCTACCGGAGACCGGATCTCTCGCCGGAGCAGTTCCACGAGAATCTGCGCAACGAGCATGGCCCGCTGGCCGAGCGCCTTCCCGGCCTCCGTCGGTACATCCAGAACCATGTCGCGCCGGACCCCGACCGGCCACCCCCCGGCTGGGATGCCGTCGTCGAGCTCTTCTGGGACGACCGGGCGGCGATGGAGGCGGCCTGGAAGACGCCAGAGGGGCGGCGAGCGACGGATCACCTGGCCGAGTTCGTGGACCTGTCCCGCAGCCGCTGGTCCGTGGTGAGCGAGGAAGTTCGTCGCTAGGAGCGCCTTTCCGCCAGAAGGAGGTGTTGCCGTGGCTTCAGTCGATCCCTTCGGAAGAACTGACAAGCTCGACGACGCCATGCTCGAGGCTCTCGTGGTGCGGTTCGAGGCCCGGGGACGGCACCCCGTGTTCTCGAGGATGCTGAACGAGTACCTCGACGCCATGCACATCGCGGGGACCGCCACGGTGCTCGACCTGGGCTGCGGGACCGGTCTGGCGGCTCGAGCCATCGCGCACCGCACCGGGTTCTCGGGGAGGGTCAGCGGCGTCGACATCAGTCCGTACCTCGTGGCGGCCGCGAAGCGCCTGGCGGGCGAGGAGGGCGTCGCGGACCGCCTGGACTTTCGGACGGGAGACGTTCGCCGGCTCGACTTCCCCGACGGCGGATTCGACGCTCTCGTGGCACACACGCTGTTGAGTCACGTCGAGGACCCGCTGGCCGTGCTCATGGAGGCGGCCCGGGTCGTGAGGCCCGGCGGGATGGTCGGCATCTTCGATGGCGATTACGCCTCCCTGACGTTCGACCACGCGGATCCCCTCAAGGGGAAGGCCTACGACGAAGCCTTGATCGGCGCCCTGGTCACCAATCCGCGGGTCATGCGCCAGCTGCCACGATTGCTGCGCGCCGCCGGGCTGGAGCTCGTGACGTCCTCCTCGTACGTCCTGGCGGAGATCGGCACGGCCCACTTCTGGTCATCAGCCATCGAGGCGTATCGGCGGCTGCTCCCGAAGGCAGGGGTGATGTCGGAGGACGAGGCGAATGCCTGGGCGGCCGCCCTGCGCAGTGACTCCGACGCGCGCGTGTTCTTCGGTAGCAGTAACTACTACGCCTACGTCGCGCGGCGGCCGTAGAGACGTCGTCGACGGAGGTCCACCGTGAGCGTTACGGGGGCCTCAGCGCTGCGCCACCCACGACGGGCTTGCCACCTCGCGCCACCGCGCCCGGATCGCCGCCATCTCCTCCGCCGGCAGCGGGCCCGCGGCGAGCATCGCGGCGTTCTCCTGCCACCGCCCCGGGCGCGTCGTGCCGACGATCAGCGTGTGGACGCCGGGCAGGCTCGCGGTGAACCGCAGGGCCACGGCGATCCCCTCCGCCACCGGGCGGCGCAGGAAGTCGTAGTCGAGCGCCCGCAGCCGGTCCCAGTAGACGTGGTGGTACGGCTCGCTCGGGCGGCGGCCGGCGCGCCACGCGGCGTTGGCGAGGGGACGCTTGGCGATGATGCCCACGCCGCGCTCGCGCGCGAGCGGGAGCAGGAGATCGATGGCCTCCTGGTCGGCGACCGAGATCGAGGTCTGCAGCGTGTCGAACCGGCCGGACTCGAGCGCGTAGCGGGCGGCGGCGCCGTCCCCGCTGTAGCCCACGAACCGCGTCTGCCCGCGCGCGCGGGCGCGCTCGAGCACCTCGACGACGTCGCCCCGGCGCAGCTCGGCCTCCCCGCACGAGTGCAGCTGGAGGAGGTCGACGTGGTCGGTGCGGAGGCGCCGCAGGCTCCGCTCGATGCTCTTCTCGAGCGAGGCCGGCCGCCAGTCGTCGCGCCCGGAGCCCTCGTGGTGCCCGCACTTGGTGAAGAGATGGACGTCGCGCCGCCGCTCGGCGAGGGCCGCGCCGATGACCGTCTCGCTCGCCCCGTAGCACTCGGCGGTGTCGATCACCGTGAGCCCGGCGTCCACCGCCTCGCCGAGCAGGCGCGCCACCGTGGCGGCGGGCGTCCCCGCGAAGCCGATCTCGGAGCCGCCGAAGCCCAGCACGCCGACCTGGAGCCCCGTGCGCCCCAGCGGTCGGCGCTCGACGGCCGGGCTCGCCGTCACGCCCTCACGCCGCCCGGGAGAGCTCGGCCGCCTCGCGCCGCTCCGCCGGCTTGACGATCAGCTCGTAGTCCGGCGGCACGAGCCCGATGACGCGCGGCCAGACGCGCTGCACCAGCGTCTCGTATCCGGTCGGCGCGGCCACGATCACGCGCCCGGGCCGCCCCAGCGCCGGGGCGGACACCTGCACCGCCACGAACGACTCGCCGCCCAGCGCGCGAAGCGCGGCCGCGTGGATCTCCGCGCGCACGCGCAGCGCGCGCTCCTCTCGCCGGTCCGCGGCCGCCCGCCACACGAAGGGCCCCATCGTCAACGCGAGCAACAGCGTCAGGACCAGTACGCCTGCGATCATGGTGGCTGTTCTCCTTGCACTTTGCGATGTCGGCCAGACGCCGTTCGATTCCACGTCGGGGGAGCGCCTGCTCCCCCGACACCCCCGGCCACGGGCATTCGCTCGATGCCAATGCTCGATCCCTATGCGGAAGGACACCGCGCGAGGCTGGGCGTGAAGTCGACACGCGCGGCTTGTCGACGCGGGCGGAGTGGCGACGGCTGGCGGGTCCGGGAAACCGAGAGGAGGCAGGAACCGGCGGCGGGAGGGCTAGTCGGAGCGGCCGCGGGCGGCGATCTCCCAGATGGCCTCGACGCGGTCGCCGCGGACGACGTGGATCCGGTCGTAGAGGTTGATCGTGGGGTCGCAGTGCGGCGGAAAGAACTCGATGCGCTCGCCCAGGCGGGGGGCGCGGGACGGGTCGGTGATGGCGAGCCGGCCGTGCTCGTCGCCGGCGAAGCCGTAGGTGATGCCCGGCCGCTCGACGGGCTCGGGAGGGAACGGCCTGTCCGTCGAGAACGCCTTGAGCCCGGCGTCGACCATCGCCCGGTCGGGCCCCGGGGTGCTCACGACGGTGGCCACGACGGTCAGCGCCATCTCGAAGTCCGTCAGCGCCTCGCCGCCGCGCCCGCCGATGCGCTGGTACTCGAGGTCCATCACGCAGTAGGAGCCTGACTGCAGCTCGGTGAGGCCGTCGAGCTCCACGTCGATGTCGAAGGTGCCCGTCGAGCCGCCGGCCACGATCTCGACCGGCAGCCCGGCCTTCTCGAAGGCGGCGCGCGTCTCCATCAGGGGGGCCATCGCCGCGCGCGACGCCTGTCGCCGCGCGTCCCAGCCCGTCACGTGCGCGCAGTGGCCGGCGTACCCCTGCAGGCCGCGCAGACGCAGCCCGCGCTGGCCGGCGACGAGCCGCCCGAGGGCGAGCGCCGGCTCGCCCGGCTCGACCCCCGTGCGCCGCGCGCCGACGTGGACGTCGACGAGGGCGTTCAGCGTGACGCCGGCGCCCGCGGCGGCCGCGCCGAGCGCCCGCACGTTGTCGGGATGGTCCACCACCACCATCGTGTCCGGCGCCTCGCCGGCCAGCCGCACGAGCCGCGCGATCGCTCCCGGTGCGACGACCTCGGTGGTGACGAGGAGGCCGCGCACGCCGGCCCCCGCCATCACCTCCGCCTCGCCGAGCTTCGCGCACGCGACGCCCAGCGCGCCCGCCGCCACCTGGCGTCGCGCGATCTCGGGACACCGGTGGGTCTTCGCGTGTGGCCGGAGCGCCTTGCCGGCGGCCCGCACGTGCGCCGCCATGCGGGCAAGGTTCCGCTCGAAGCGGTCGAGGTCGAGCAGGAGCGCGGGCGTGGGGATCTCGTCGCGTCGCATGGGCCGCACTATACCGCGAGCGGCGTCACTCGAGGCTGACACGGTCGCTGAGCTCGTTCTCGTCGCCGGGGCGGCGCGGGAAGTGCTCGCGCAGCGCGCGTCCCACCCGGGCGACGGCCTCCAGCAGGGCCTGGCGCGGCGCGCCCCGGCGCAGGTGGTCCACCATCGTGTCACGGATCTCGTCCCAGTACGGCTGGCCCACTCGCGCGTGGAGGCCCTCGTCGCCCACGATGGCGAGGCGGTGGTCGTCCACGGCGAGGTAGAGCAGGACGCCGTTGCGCGCCGCCGTGCGGTGCATCTCCAGCCGGGCGAACACGTCGCGCGCCCGCACCAGGGCGTCGCCG
>JAICGY010000318.1 GCA_025922915.1 Candidatus Methylomirabilota bacterium
ACGCGGTGCGCCTGTCAGCGGGCCACGATCCCGGCCCGGAACCGACACGGCACCCAGAGGACACGGTCCCACGGAGGCACACCCCACCCCCACGCCCCCCCGGCCAGCGCCCGGTGATGTCGGCCGGAAGCGAGCGCGCCGTCCGCCGTACATAGTGTAGGACACCACCCTCACATCCCTGACCGCGCCGGGCGCGGTCATCGGGAGCGATTCGGGGGGTCAGGTGCGGGCGTGGAGGAGGAGGGAGGTGCCGAGGCCGAGGAAGATGACGTTGGCGGTCCAGGCGGCGAGGAGGGGGGGCAGGAGGTCGGCACGGCCGAAGGCGAGCGCGACGTAGTGCACGACGAGGTAGCCGGCGAGGATGGCGATCGCGAGGGCCACGCCGAACAGCCGGCCGCCGCGCGGCGACTGCAGGGAGAACGGGATGGCGACGAGGACCATGATGAGGTTGATCAGCGGGAACGAGAGCTTGGCGTAGAGCTCCACCAGGTACTTCCGGGCCTCGAAGCCGGTGGCCTCCAGCCGGGCCACGTACGCGCTCAGCTCGACGTAGCCCATGGCGTCGGTCGGCTTCTGGATCTTGGTGAAGTCGTCGATCTCCTCCTTGAGCTCCAGCGCGGTCCGCGTGAACGGCATCGTCTGCACCTCGCCGCCCGGCCCGAACTCCCGGAACGCCCCGTCCATGAGCTCCCAGCCTTCCGGCGTCCAGTGCGCGCGGCGGGCGTCCAGCCGCGTGCGCAGCCGGAAGTCGCGGTCGATCTCGAGGATGGTGAGGCCGTAGACGTCGCTCGTCCCGGGATGGAGCAGCTCGACGCGGTAGAACCGCGTGTCGGCCGTGCGGAGCCACAACCGCTCGCGCACCTGCAGGTGCCGGGGCAGCGAGCCGCGGATCTTCACGCGGTCGACCTCGTCGCCCAGCTCGTTGAGCGTGGGGAGGACGAGCTCCTGGAAGAGGCCGGAGCCCACCGTGACCGCCAGCCCCACCGCGAGCACGGGTAGGCTCACGCGGTAGAGGCTGACGCCCGCCGCCTTCATGGCCGTGAGCTCGTGGTTGCGGGTGAGCCCGAGGAACAGGAAGATCGTGGCGACGAGCATCACCACCGGCATCCCCTCGTGCAGCGCGGCCGGCACCCGGTACAGGAAGTGCTCGAGGATGTAGACGAGGGGCGGCTTCGTCCGGATGAACCGGTCGAGCGTCTGCAGCATGTCCACGACGATCACCAGCGCGGTGGCGACGGCGAGGCCGATGGCGATGTACGTCAGGTGCTCGCGCACGACGTAGCGGTCCAGGAGGTGGGTCGAGCCGCGCGCGCCCAGGCTGACGTGCGCCCGCGTCCGCCGGCCGCCGCGCGGGAACCGGCGCCCCGACGCCGCCGCGACCCGCCAGAGCCACGCGAGCGCCGGGGAGCGCCACTCCCGCAGGGTCCCGAGGAAGAGGCCGACACCGATCAGCCCGACGCCCGCGTTCGGCGCCCAGATCGCCAGCCACGCCGGGAGCCGCCCCTTGAGGGCCAGCCCTTCCAGGGAGGAGAACACGAGGTAGTAGAAGAGCAGGATGGCCAGGCTGCCCACGAGGGCGATCGAGCGTCCCCCGCGATGCGAGCGCACGGCGAGGGGAAAGGCGATCAGCGCGAACACCACCGAGGCGACGGGAAACGCGAAGCGCTTGTGCCACTCCACGACGAAGGGGGCCTGCGCGGCGGGATCGCCGGCCAGCTCGGTGATGCGTGCCCGCAGCGCGCGGAAGCCGAGCTCCTTCTCCGGCTTGTCGACGCGCGGCCCGCCGCGGAGCGGGGAGTCCAGCGACAGGCTCATGTCGTAGAGGCTGAACGCGGTGAGCCGGTAGCGCGCCGCGCTCGCCGCCCCGCCCGCCTTGGCCGGCGCCCCCGGAGGGGCGGCCCGGGCGACGTCGGCCTCGCTGACCGCGCCGTCGACCAGCCGGAGCGTGAGGCGGCGGTTCTCCTCGTCCGTCAGCAGCCGCCCCTCGCGGGCGGTGATGATGCGCGAGAGCTTCGGGTCGCGCTCGTCGGAGACGAGGACGCCGCGGAGCGCGACCTGCGAGGCGCTGATGTCCTCCACGTACATGACGACGTCGCCGAACGTCCCCGTGAAGACGCGCTCGGTCAGCCCGCTCACCGCGCGGCTCTGGAGGATCCGGAAGACCTGGCGCTGGAAGGCCATGTTGGCGAACGGCGCCAGCACCAGCGTCATGAGGGCGGTGACGGCACAGACGGCGAGGGCCGCCGCCAGCACGGGCCGGAAGAGCCGGAGCACGCTGACGCCGGCCGCCTTGAACGCGATGATCTCGAGGTCGCCCGCCAGCCGTCCTCCCGCCAGCAGCACGGCGACGAGGAGCGCCATGGGCAGGGTGTGCGCGAGGAACGACGGGAGCATGAAGGCGAGCAGCTGGACGACCAGGTGGAAGGGGACGCCCTTGGTGATGACGAGCTCGGTGAGCTGATAGATGCGGTCGATGAGGAGGAAGAAGGTGAAGAGCGCCCCGCCGAAGAAGAACGGGGCGACCAGCTCGCGGAGAAGGTAGCGGTCGAGGACCGGGACGACCGTGACCCTCACCCGTCTGTTGTACCATGACCGCGTGATCTGGCGAGTCGCCTGCGCCCTCGCCCTGGTGCTGCTGGTCGGCGGGTTCGGCGCGGGCGCCGGCGCGGCGCCGCCAGACCGGCTGGAGCGGTTCCGGCAGCTGGCGGCCAGCCGGCTGGGCCTCGCCCTCCTGGAGTCGGAGACCCCGCTCGACGCCTACGCCGAGATCTATGCGCTCCTCGACGACGAGATCGTCGAGAGCCTCGCCGCCGGGAGCGTCTTCGCCAGCATCCCGTTCCTACAGGAGCGCCTCGACGGCTTCGCGGGGGCGTGGGGTGGCGCCGTCCTCCGCGTCCAGCGCGTGGGCCCGCTGGTGGTCGGCACGTTCCAGCTCAACGACCGGGGCGGCGGCAACACCGTCCGGGTCTACGGCCGGATGGCCGGCGAGCCGGGCCTCCTCGCCGTCCTCCACCGGGAGGGGCGGCCCACGCTCTACCCGGTGGCCCCGGGGGCCGGCGCGCCCCAGTTCCTCGTGGCGTGGGAGGGCGTCCCCGCCGCGTGGGGGACCCGCCCGCTCCGCCTGGAGATCGTGCGCCAGCAGGGCGAGGGGGTCACCATCACCTGGTCCAGCGCCGACGTGCTCGGCGAGGATCTGCCGGCGCGCAGCTGGTCGGTGCGCGGCACCGAGGTGCGCGTGCGCTACCCGCTGCGCTATCCGGGGTGGGTCCCGGGCTGCGAGGGACAGACCGAGCAGGAGGACGTCTTCCGGATCGCGGCGCCCACCGGCACGCTGGTGCGCGAGCGCCGGATCGAGCACCAGGGCTGGCACCGCGCCTTCCGGGCCGAGGTCGCGCGGCTGCTCGCGGCCGTCGAGGCGCGCGACGCCGCCGCGGTCGCCCTCGCCGTCCCCGACCCCGCGCTCCGGCGGCGACTCCCCCCGGGCCTCGCCGTGGAACCCGCCTGCGATGCCCGGGAGACCGTCGGCGGGGACGCCGTGGTGTCGGTCGCCGCGATCGACGGCCAGGGCCAGCCGTGGACGCTCGCGTTCCGGCGCGGCGGCCCACGCTGGCGCCTGACGGCGGCGACGCCGGTGCTACAATGATGTCTCTCAGGAGCATGGCCGAGCCGAGCCCGATTTCCGCCGCACCCATCGCCGACCGCTACGAGCCTGCCGCCGTCGAGGCGCGCTGGTACCCCGAGTGGGAGCGTCGCGGCTACTTCCGGGCCGATCCCGACCGCGGCGGGAAGGCCTTCTGCATCGTCATCCCGCCGCCCAACGTCACCGGCTCCCTGCACGTGGGGCACGCGCTCGACAACACGCTGCAGGACATCCTGATCCGCATGAAGCGGATGGACGGCTTCAACACGCTCTGGCAGCCGGGCACCGATCACGCCGGGATCGCCACGCAGTACGTCGTCGAGCGCCAGCTCGCCGCCGAGGGCAAGACGAAGGAGGACCTCGGGCGCGCCGCGTTCGTCGAGCGCGTGTGGCGCTGGCGGGAGGAGTCGGGCGGGACGATCATCCGCCAGCTGAAGCGGCTCGGCGCCTCCTGCGACTGGTCCCGCGAGCGCTTCACGATGGACGAGGGGCTGTCCCGGGCGGTGCGGGAGGTCTTCGTCCGGCTCCACGCCGACGGGCTCATCTACCGGGACGACTACATCGTCAACTGGTGCCCGCGCTGCCAGACGGTCCTGGCCGACCTGGAGGTCGAGCGCGAGGAGCGGGACGCGGAGTTCGTCTACATCCGGTACGGACCGCTCACCCTCGGCACCGTGCGCCCCGAGACGAAGCTCGGGGACACGGGCCTCGCGGTCCACCCCGGGGACCCGCGCTACGCCGCCTACGTCGGACAGACGCTGCGCATCCCGTCGGTGGACGGCGAGATCGACATCCGCGTCGTGGCCGACGAGGCGGTGGATCCCGACTTCGGCACCGGGGTGATCAAGGTGACGCCCGGTCACGACCCGGTCGACTTCGAGATCGGGCGCCGCCACGGCCTGCCCATCCGCACGGTCATCGGCTTCGACGGCAGGATGACGGCGCTGGCGGGCAAGTACGCCGGTCTGGACCGGTTCGAGACGCGCCGCCGCATCGTCGAGGACATGCGAGCGCAGGGTCTCGTGGAGCGGATCGAGCCCTATCGCCACGCGGTCGGTCTCTGCTACCGATGCAAGAC